>SLDB01000361.1 GCA_007125475.1 Nitriliruptoraceae bacterium
CCCGCCGGCGCGTCCACCGGTGGGGTCGGCACCACCCTCCTCCCCACCGCCGGCCTGAAGCGCCTGCTGGGCGTCCTGCAGCAGCCGCGGGTGGGTCCCGCAGCGGCAGAGGTGGGCGTCCAGCGCCGCGGCGAGCTCGGCGTCGTCGGGCTCCGCGCCCTCGGCGGCGAGCGCCGCGACCGTCATGATCACCCCGTTCACGCAGTACCCGCACTGGGCGGCCTGCAGCGAGAGGAACGCCTCCTGCACCGCGTGCGGTGCGTCCGGCGTCCCCAGACCCTCCGGGGTGGTGACCCGACGGTCGGCCACGGCGGCCAGCGGGGTGTCGCACGACGTCGTCGGACGGCCGTCGACGTGCACGGTGCAGGCGCCGCACTCACCTACCCCGCACCCGGCCCGGGTGCCGCGGAGTCCCAGCTCGTCGCGGAGCGCCGTCAGCAGCATCCCGCCGTCGTCGGCGAGGAGGTGTCGGTCGCCGTTGACCTCGACGGAGACGGGTGCCGGCTCGCTCACGCGGTTCCTCCCGGTCGGACGCCCCCACCCTAGGCAAGGGTGCCACCCGGGACGGCGGCTACTCGCCGACGTCGACCGGATCGTCGGGGAGCCCGTCGGCCAGCAGCACCCCGAGGTGGTCGGCGAGGCGCGCCGGGGCGAGCTCGTCGGACGCCTCGGCGAGGTCGTCGGGTGACCACCACCGGGCCTCGACGATCCCGGCGTCGACCAACGGGGTTTCGGCGGCGTCCGGCGGATCCGTCACCCGGCACCAGAACCACCGCTCGCGCTGGTCCAGCCACACGCGGCGGAACGGGAACACCACGCGTCGGTGCCACACCCACGGCCCCGGTTCCACCTCGATCCCGATCTCCTCGCTGACCTCCCGGCGGGCCGCCTCCCGGTGGTCCTCGCCCGTCTGCACCCCACCGCCGGGTGCGGTCCACACGCGTCGTCCCTCGCCGGGGGTGTGGGCGACGAGGAGGACGCGGTCGGCGTCGTCGACCAGCAGGGTCCGTGCGGCGTCGCGCACCAGCGGCGCGGTGCGGGTGCCCACCGGCGGCTCCGGTGGGCGGCGGGGGTGCGGCGGGATCACCCGCGAGGCCACCACCCGGGCCGGGTCGAGGGTGACCAGGTCACCGTGCCGGTCGATCACCAGCATCACGTCGTCGTCGAGGGCTGCGAGCCGGCCCACGACGTCGGCGGGCCTCGGGCCGCGGTCGGCGTCGTCGACCAGGTGCCGCACCGAGACGCGTTGCCCCACGTGCTCGTCGGTGACACGGCGGACGTAGCGGGGACGCAGCCGGCCGGGCGGTGGGGGTTCGTTCACGGCCCTGCTCCGAGGGTGCGGGTGGCGTCGCCGTCGTGGATCACGAGCGGTCCGCCCAGGATCTCGACGGCGAGGCCGGTGCGGCGGGAGAGCTCGTCGTCGGTGATGTGCAGCCCGTCACCGGCGAGGGTGAGGTGGGTGGTGTCTGCGCAGCAGCGGACTTCGACCCCGGTGACGGCCTGATCGTGGGCGCGGTCGAGGACGTCGGCGAGGTGCAGCAACCCCAGCAGCTTCCGGAGGCGTCCGCGATCCTCGGGGTGAAGACCGCGGTGGGCCGGGTGGTCGACGGCGACGTCGTCGCCGCGCTGGGAGCGCACCAGCAGGGTGATCACCGCCGTCTCGGTCGGGGAGAACCCGCGGAGCTCGCCGTGTTCGACGAGGTAGGCGGCGTGGCGGTGCTGGCGGCGCAGGGCCAGCGCCTCACCGATCCCGTGCAGCGCCGCCGCGGCGGTGAGGAGCCCCCGGTCGCGTGGGTGCAGGCCGTGTCGTTCGACGGTGGCGTCGAAGAGGGCTGAGGCCAGCCGTGCGACGTGCGGCGGGTGCGGGTCGTTCGGGGCGAAGGCGGTGCGGAGTCGCTCGACCTCGTCGGCGCGGAGTGCCTCGGCGTCGAGTGGTTCGGCCACGCCGTGGGTGTCCAGCAGCACCCCCTCCCGGAGCCCCCAGGAGCTGACGGTGGCCTCGTCGGCACCGAGGTGTCGCAGCACCCGGGTGAGGACCACGGCGGCGATGTGCAGGTGGTCGGCGCGGCGCGCCTTCACCCCCGGCAGCGCGAGGCGCCCGTCGACGTCGACGGCGGTGAGGCGGTCGCGGATCGCGGCGAGGTCGTCGGTGCGGACCGGGATCTGGTTCGGTGACGCCGGCAGCCACCGGTCGTGCACGGTGATCCGCGCCAGCGCCCGCACCGGCCCGCCGACGGCCACCACCCGCGGTGCGCGCCCGGGTAGCCGGGGGTGGGCGGCGAGGGCGTCGTCCACGGCCGTGTGCAGCCGGGCGAGGTCGCTTGCGGTCGGCGGATCGGCGTCGACGGCCGCCGAGAGCCGGCTCGCCCCCAGTGGGAGCGACGCCGTCGAGGTCACCCGGCCCCCGATGCCCTCGGCGATCTCCAGCGAGCCGCCGCCGAGGTCGACGAGGACGACCGGCTCGCCCTCGATCGCGACCGCGGCACGGGCGCCGAGGTAGGACAGGCGGGCCTCCTCGTCACCGTCCAGCAGGCGGATCGCCGACCCGGCGGCGGCGGCGAGCTCGGCCAGGACCTCTCCGCGGTTGGCGCCGTCCCGGATCGCCGCCGTCGCCACGACGTGCACCTCGACCGCCCCCGCGCGGCGGGCGAGGCCGGCGTGGTGGTTGACGACCTCGACCGCGGCCCGCCGGACGGATGCCCCGACCTCGCCGGTGGCGCCCACCGCCCGGCCCAGGTGCAGCATCTCGCGTTCGCGCAGCAGCGGGGTGATCCGTCGGCCGTCGAGGTCGGCGACGAGGACGTGGAAGGAGTTGCTCCCCAGGTCCAGGACCGCGGCGCGGACCACACCCGGCGCCGGTTCACGCATCGGGGGCACCGCGGGTGTGCAACGATCCCTCCACGACGTCGGTCACGGCGGCCGAGGGTAGGTCGGACGCGGCCGGTTCGGTGCGGCGGCTGCGTCGGCGGGCCCGTTGCTGCAGCACCGCGTGGGCGTCGACACCGTCGGTGACCGGGGTCCGGCGCCACACCGTGTCGCCACCGAGCTCCCACGCCAGCAGGTCGTCGGCGAGGAGGACTTCGAGGATCTCGTCGAGGCGGTCGGTGAGCTCCGGGTCGTCGACGTCGGTGACGGCCTCGACCCGACGGTCGAGGTTGCGCGGCATCAGGTCAGCGGAGCCGATCAGGTGGGTGACGCGGTCGGGACCCCGCCCGAAGCGGTAGATCCGGGAGTGCTCGAGGTAGCGGCCGACGATCGAGCGCACCCGGATCGTCTCGGAGAGCCCCGGCACCCCGGGCCGCAGACAGCAGATCCCGCGGACGATGAGGTCGATCTCGACGCCGTCCCGGGCGGCGGCGTACAGCGCCTCGATCACCTCGGCGTCGGTGAGGCTGTTGAGCTTCGCCACGATCCGGCCGTCGGGTGCCCGGCGCTCACCGTCGATGAGCTCGAGGATCCGCGGCCGCAACGTCGGCGGGGCGACGAGCAGGCGGCGGTACGTCGAGCGCCGCGAGTACCCGGTGAGGACGTTGAACAGGTCGCTGAGGTCGCTGCCGAGGTCGTCGTCGGCGGTGAGGAGCCCGAGGTCCTCGTACACCCGGGCGGTGACGTCGTTGTAGTTCCCGGTCCCGATGTGGGAGTACCGGCGGATCCCGGCGTCCTCGGCGCGCACGACGAGGGCGACCTTGGTGTGGGTCTTCAGCCCGACCACCCCGTAGGCGACGTGCACCCCCGCTTCCTCCAGGGTGCGGGCCCACTCGATGTTGGTCTCCTCGTCGAAGCGGGCCTTGACCTCGACCAGGGCGACGACCTGCTTCCCGGCGCGGGCGGCGTCCAGCAGCGCCCGGATCACCGGGCTGTCGGCACCGGAGGTGCGGTAGAGGGTGATCTTGACGGCCAGCACCCGAGGGTCGGCCGCGGCGGTCTCCAGCAGGGCCTGCACCGAGGTCGCGAACGAGTCGTAGGGGTGCTGGACGAGGACGTCGCCCTCGCGGAGCACCGCGAAGAGGTCGAGGTCCTCGCCGGCGGGTGAGGTCAGTCGCGGCTGGGTGGTGGGGGTGAACGCCGGCAGCTGCAACGGCGGGCGGTCGAGGTCGGCGAGGTCTGACAGCCCGGTGAGGTCGAGGGGTCCGGGGACGGCGACGACGTCGTCACGGGTGATCTCGAGCTCGCGCAGCAGCAGGCGCAGCACCCGTTCGGAGATCGTCGGTTCGACCTCCAGGCGGACGACCCGTCCGAAGCGTCGGCGGTCCAGCTCGGTCTCCAGGGCCTCGAGGAGGTCGTCGGCGTCGTCGGCCTCGACCTCGACGTCGGCGTTCCGGGTGAGCCGGAAGACGTGGTGCTCGACGACCTCGAGCCCCTCGAAGAGACGGTCGAGGTGGGCGGCGATGACCTGCTCGAGCGGGACGAACCGGTCGGCGTCCAGCCGCAGGAACCGCGGGAGCACCGGGGGGATCTTCACCCGGGCGAAGCGGGGCTCCTCGTGGTCGGCGCGGACCAGCACCGCGAGGTTGGTCGAGAGGTCGGAGATGTAGGGGAAGGGGTGTGCCGGGTCGACGGCGAGCGGCGTGAGGACGGGGAAGACCTCCTGTTCGAACCGGGTGTCGAGGTGTTCCCGGGCCGCCTCGTCGAGGTCGGCGACGTCGCACACGACGATCCCGGCCTCGGCCAGGCGCGGGCGCAGCTCGTCGCGGAACACCCGTGCGTGCCGCTTCGACAGCTCGGCCGCGATGGTGCGGATCGCGGTGAGCTGCTCGGTCGGGGTGAGCCCGTCGGGGTTCTCGCCGGCGACGTCGGCGGCGACGAGTTCGCGCAGCCCGGCGACCCGGACCTGGAAGAACTCGTCGAGGTTGGACTGGAAGATCGCCGCGAACCGCACCCGCTCCAGGAGGGGGAGCCGCTCGCCCTCGGCGAGGGTGAGGACGCGCTCGTTGAACTGCAGCCAGGACAGCTCGCGGTTGAGGTGACGGACGTCGTCGCCGTCGTGCCACGACAGGATCCCGAAGCCCTCGCCCGGGCGGTCGTGGTCGGCGCCGGTGGTGGTGTGCACGAACGGCCCTCGTCGTCGTGGCGCCACCTCGAACGGGTGCGCCGTGGTGCCGACCGGTCACGGCCGGCGCGGCGTGGTGCGGTGGGTGCCCGGTCACGGGCGGGTGGTGCCGCCGGTGGGGTGTGGCACCGGCGGGGTGCCGCCGGTGGGGTGCCGACGGTACGCACGGGTGGTGACCGTTGCCCCCGGGGTCGGCGACGTCGCGGTGACGGGGCGGTGAACGCGTCGGCGTCGGTGCCGGTGATGCCCTACAGTGGCCGCTGGTCGTGTCGGTGCCGGGCACCGCGCGAACCCGCCCCGGCCGGTGGGCCTGGGCTCCGCGTACCATCTCCCGGAGAACGAACGGACCCAGGAGGAGCGCCGTTGACGTACACCATCGCTGAGCCGTGCATCGACGTGAAGGACAAGGCCTGCGTCGAGGAGTGCCCGGTCGACTGCATCTACGAGGGTGAGCGGATGCTCTACATCCACCCCGAGGAGTGCATCGACTGCGGCGCCTGCGAGCCGGTCTGCCCCGTCGAGGCGATCTTCTACGAGGACGATGTCCCGGACGAGTGGAAGCAGTTCACGCCGATCAACGCGGAGTTCTTCGAGGACGACGTGACGGGGCTCGGTTCACCGGGCGGTGCCGCCGGTGTGGGTGCCGTGGACAAGGACCACCCGACGGTCGCGGCCTGGGACGCCTGAGGCCGGACGGAACCTGCGACCACGGGCGCCCGAGGGGCGCCCGTCGTCGTGAGGCGGCGGGAGGGTTCGGTGATGCCGGGCCGCCGGTGGTCGGCGCCCCGGTGCGTTCGCGGCCGATCGGAGCCGGCAGCTAGACTCGACCCCGTCGAACCTCCAGGAGGCTGCCGTGGCCTACGTGATCGCTGAGCCGTGCATGGACGTCAAGGACACCGCCTGCGTCCAGGAGTGCCCGGTCGACTGCATCTACGAGGGTGAGCGGATGCTCTACATCCACCCCGAGGAGTGCATCGACTGCGCGGCGTGCGAGCCGGCGTGCCCGGTCGAGGCGATCTTCTACGCCGAGGACGTCCCGCCGGAGTGGTCGGAGTTCACGGCGATCAACGCGGAGTTCTTCTCCAGTGAGGTCACGGGCCTGGGGTCCCCCGGCGGCGCGGAGGGGATCGGTCAGAGCGGGGTGGACCACCCGAAGGTCGCGACGTACGAGATCCCGTGACACCGCACGCCGGTACGTCGGTGTGAGGTGGTGGCGCCGACGGACCGTGGACCTCGACGACCTCGTCGGTGACCACCTCGAACGGGGGGAGCCGACCGGGTGGTTCGAGCCGCTGTACGCCGCGGCGATCCCGCGCTCACTGCGTGTGCCGTGGGCGCGCGGCGCCCCGCACCCGGCGGTGGTCGACTGGCTCGACGACCCGCCGGTCCGGCTCCCCGGATCCCGGGTCGCCGTCGTCGGGTGCGGCCTGGGCGACGACGCGGCCCACCTGGCCGTCCGCGGTTTCGCCGTCACCGCCATCGACGTCGCCCCGACGGCGCTTCGCTGGGCGGCGCGGCGCTTCCGCACGGCACCGGTGAACTGGCGTCGCGGTGACGTCCTCGCCCCCGACGATGACCTGCGGGGTGCCTTCGACCTGGTCGTGGAGGTCCACACGGTGCCGTGGCTCCCGGGGGTGGTGCGTGATGCGGCGATGTCGGGTGTGGCCGGGCTCGTCGCCCCCGGTGGCGCCGCGCTGGTGGTGACCGAGCTGGCGACCAGCGCCGAAGCCGGATCGAGCCTGACGGGCCCGCCGTGGCCGCAGGCACCGAGCGAGCTGGCCACCTACCGCGCCGCTGGGCTCACGCGTCTCACGCTGGAGCACGCCGAGGCGGGTGCGGCGGCGTCGATCGAGGTGCGCACGACGTGGCAGCGCCCGGTGGCGTGAGCGGGGGTCAGGCGTCCTCGCCCACGGTGCGCTGCAGCACGGCCAGCACGGCCCGCCGGGCCACGTACACGCTCCCGGTGAGGACACCGGCCCACACCAGCAGGTCGCGGAACCCGGCGTCGTCGACGGCGTCGTCGGCGGTCGGTGGTGGGCGGTGGCGGACGGCGCGCCACCCGGCATCGGCGAGGCGGTACCCGGCCGCCACCGCGACCGCCGAGGCGGTGCCGATGATGGTGGCACGCAGGCGGGTGAGCATCGTCACTCGGCGAGCGGGAGCATCGCCGGGGCGCCGGCCGGCTCCGGGAGGCGGTCGGCCGGCCAGCGACGACGCGAGACCGTCGAGAGCTTGGTGAGCAGGTTCATCGCGACCTCGTCGTCCTCGCCGGGTCGTGCCTCGACGAGGCCGGCGTCGATCACGCCCCGCATCCACTCCTCACCGCGGGCGGTGCGTACCAGGGTCAGGGTCCAGTTCTCGTCGGCGCCGATCCCGCCGGTGGAGATGTCGGCGTGCTGGGCGGCGAAGTCCGGGCACAGCTTGCACCCCTCACGGGTGTAGGGGTGGAACAGCTTCAGCGGGATCTCGTGGTACCCGCCGTCGCGGGTCCAGACCTGGTAGCGCCCCTTGATGTTGATCTTGGTGACGTCCTCCATCGCGATCCCGTGATCGGCCAGGACCTGCTGCTGGCCCTCGTAGGTGAACGTCTTCGAGCACATCAGCCCGATCGTCAGGGCGATCTTGCGCTTGTACTTGTTCACGCCGTAGGCGTCGACGCTCCCGTTGATCGAGGCCTGGCAGGACATCCCGACCAGGGCGAGCTGCTTGAGGCCGCGTTCCTCGGCCTCGGCCATCGCCAGCGGGTTCGCGGAGTAGGTGTAGCGCGATCCGGCGGTGGCCAGGACCTCGTCACGGGTCGTGACGACCGTGGGCTCGGCGTCGAACGGGCCGCGGCCGTCGTTGACGATCGCCGAGGTCAGGGCGCCGTCGATGTGCTCCTGTTCGAGGCCCCAGGTCAGCAGCGTCGAGACCAGCCCGCCGTCCTGGCCGACCTCGGCGATCCCGGCGTCGGTGGTCCGTGTCAGCAGGATCGAGCGGACATGGCCGTAGACCTCGTCGGCCCGCCGTGGGCGGCCGAACAACGCCTCGTCGATCTCGGACTCCCAGTTGCGGAACCGTGGGCAGGCCCGGGTGCAGATGTCGCAGCCGCGATCACCGATGACGCACTCGTCGTGCCCCATCCCCTCCCCGATCTGGACGGGGAAGTAGTCATCGGTGTAGCCCAGCACGTCACGTGGGCAGGCCATCACACACGCCGCGCACCCGGTGCACAGCCCCGTGTCCACGACCTCGTGGTACAGCTCCCGCCAGTGCACCTCTCCCACGCCACGTCCTCTCTGTTCGCCGGCGCCGCCCTCGGTGGAGGGTAGGGCACGTCCACCGCCGGTGGTCGCCTCCTGCGGAGGAGGTGGCCGCAGCGTCAGGGCGGGGTCACACCAGCAGGCGGGCGCTGGAGCGTTCGTTGGGGGCGTAGGCCACCCAGGCCGCCGCCAGCCGGCGCACCCCTTCGCGCAGGGTGGACGGGGGGCGGGCGAACACGATCCGCAGGGCACGGCGGTTGCCCTCGTCCACCGAGAGCGCCGGACCGGGGACGACCGCGACGCCGTGGCGCATCGCGACCTCGGCGAACTCGTCGGCGTTCCCCTCGGGGATCTGCACCCACAGCGACAGCCCACCGGGTGGGCGGGTGAACCGCCAGCTCGGGAGCTCGTCGGCGAGGAGCTCGCACAGCAGGTCGCGGCACGGGGCGAGCTCGGCGCGGCGCTCGGCCTGGATCTCGTCGATGTGCCGCAGCAGCTTGGCGGCCAGCAGCTGACTCACCAGCGGCGTCCCGAGGTCGGCGACGGTCTTGGTGGCCAGCATCCGGACCGCCCAGTGGTCGGGGGAGCGGATCCAGCCGACCCGCAGCCCGGCCCAGAACAGCTTCGAGGTCGAACCGATGGTGTGGATGTTGGCGTCGGGGGCGAGCGCGGCGATCGGCGGCGGCAGCTCGGTGTCGTCGAGGGCGACGTCGCCCATCGCGTAGTCCTCGATCACGACGGTGTCGCGCTGGCTGACGAGCTCGCCGATCTCCAGGCGGCGGGCGAGCGGCATCACCGCACCGGTGGGGTTGTGGAAGTGCGGGGAGACGTAGAGCAGCTTCGGCTCGGCGCGTTCCAACAGGTCGTCGAGGATGTCGGTGCGCGCCCCGTCGTCGTCGACCGGGAGCGGGAACGTCCGGGCACCGAAGCGCCGGAACACGTCGAGGGCGCCGGGGAACGTCGGGCTCTCGACGATCACCGCGTCGCCGGCCTGCAACGTCTGTCGCGCCACCAGCGAGATCGCCTGGTGCGCCCCGGTGGTGACCAGGACGTGGTCCTCGTCGGTGGGGAGCCCCGCCGCGGCGAACCGTGCGGCCACCACTTGCCGCAGCGACCGCAGCCCCTGGGGGAGGTAGCCGTGGTGGGTGGTGAGCGACCGGATCTCGTCGGAGGTCAGCGACGTCAGCACCGCCTCGACGGTGTCGGAACCGGTGAGCGCCGCCACCGAGAGGTCGACCACGTCCCGGGAGACCTCGTCCTCCTCGCCCGGGCCGGTGCGCTGCTCGGCCCCGTCCTCGGAGAGGAAGAGCCGGCCGGTGGAGACGGCGTCGACCCCGGCCCGGTGTGCGCGGTCGTCGACGTGCCGCACCCACGTCCCCGACCCACGGTGGCTCTCCAGCCAACCCCCCGCCTTCAACCGGTCGTAGGCGGCGACGACGGTCGCCCGGCTCACCGCCAGCGACTTGGCCAGGGTGCGCTCCGGAGGGAGCATCGTGCCCAGTGGGACCTCCCCGCGGTCGATCGCGTGGCGCAGCCCGTCGGCCAACGCCCGGTACAGCGGACCGTCGGCGTCCAGTGACGGCCGCAGGATCTCGGCGAGTCGCGGTCCACTCTCGCGAATTGGCTCGTCCAATACCTATCCAATAGAACGAGTGACTGGAGTTGGTCTGGCCCTTCTCGGGTGATACGTTACCACGAGCAGGCCAACCGGTACGGACCCTCTCCCGGGTCCCCGGAACTGGACTGAACCGGATGTCAGGGATACTCCCAACCCCCGACCGCTCCGTCTCCACAACTCCATACCAGCGCACCGACGCCTCACTCCCAAGGCCCGGTGCGCCGCTCGGGACAAGCCGGACCCGGTTTCTCCCCCTTACGGCTTCTGCCGCGAACGGATGCTCTCCCCATCCGCTCCCACGGGTCCCGCCCCGAGCCACGACGTCCCCCCGGCCCTCCCACCGGGGGGACGCTTCGTTGTGCGGGGGTCGTGCGGGCGTCAGTCCAGTCGCAGGCGCGGGACACCTTCGAGGCCGTCGAGCATCCGCACCCGCACCCCGCAGTCCCGGAGGAAGTCACGCACCCGGGTCCAGCCGTCGTAGCGTCCACCGGCGGCGACGACCTCGCCGAGCCCGGAGTTCGCGATCAGCTTCGCGCACGCGAAGCACGGCGCGCCGGTGCCGTACAGCGTCGCACCGTCGCGGTCGGTCGGCGAGGCGAACAGCAGGGCGTTGGCCTCGGCGTGGATCGCGATGCAGGACGCGTCGTCGCCCTCAGGTGCCGGGGAGTCGGCACGCGGACACGCGCCCTCGTCGCAGTGCGGGTACCCGGACGGTGCGCCGTTGTAGCCGGTGGCGACGATGCGCCGGCCCTGCACGATCACCGCCCCGTTCCGACGCCACACGCACGTCGCCCGGGTCGACGCGGTCGCCGCGATCTGCAGGAAGTAGTCGTCCCAGGAGGCCCGGGTGGTGGAGTCGTGCACGAGGGTCCTTGCGACGGCCGTCGGCGACGGAGGGACCCTACTGCCGCCGGGATCGCGCACGCCACGCGCGACGGTGGGTCACCAGTTGCCGCGGGCGGCCTGGGCCCGTTCCAGCGAGGCGAACAGCGCCTGGAAGTTGCCCACGCCGAACCCCCGGGAACCGTGCCGCTGGATCACCTCGAAGAACACCGTCGGCCGGTCCTGCAGCGGCTCGGTGAAGATCTGCAGCAGGTAGCCCTCGTCGTCGCGGTCGACGAGGATCCCGAGCCGCTCGAGGTCGGACCACCGCTCGGCGACCTCCCCGACGCGTGCACGGGCGTCGGGGTAGTACTCGGCGGGGACGTCGAGGAACGACATGCCCCGCTCACGGAGGGCGCCGACGGTGGCGACGATGTCGTCGGTCGCCAGCGCCAGGTGCTGCACCCCGGGTCCGTCGTAGGCCTCGAGGTACTCGTCGACCTGCGAGCGGCGCCGCCCGGCGGCCGGCTCGTTGATCGGGAGCTTGATCCGTCCCTCGCCGTCGGCGAGCACCTTCGACATCAGCGCGGTGTACTCGGTCGAGATCGCCTCGTCGTCGAAGTGTCGGAGCTGGGCGAATCCCAGGATCCGTTCGTAGAACCCCGCCCACGCCTCCATCGCGCCGGCCTCGACGTTCGCGACGACGTGGTCGACCGCCGTGAACCCGGCCGCGGCGCCGCTCCGGCGCAACGGCTGGTAGCCGGGGAGGTACGCCCCCCGGTACCCGTCGCGCTGGACCAGGCTGTGGACGGTGTCGCCGTACACCCCGATCGCGGCGAGGACCACCTCGCCGTCGTCGTCGGCGAGGACCTGCGGCTCACGGTGCGGGCGTGCCCCGCGGGCGACGGCGGTCGCGAACGCCGCCTCGGCGTCCGGGACGGTGAACGCGACGTCCCGGACGCCGTCGCCGTGCCGACGGTGGTGGTGGGCGATCGGGTGGTCGCCGCTGAGCGGCGAGGTGACGACGAACCGGATCCCGCCCTGCTCGAGGACGTACGAGGCCCGGTCCCGCACGCCGGTCTCGGGGCCGGCGTAGGCGACGAGGTCGAAGCCCAGGACCTGGCGGTGGAACCACGCCGCCTGCTTGGCGTTCCCGACCCAGTACTCGACCGCGTCGTACCCGGTGATCGACAACCCGGTCACGCCCCGCCCCCGAGGCCTCGGCCGGGGGCTCGGCGCCGTCCCCCACTGCCCGCCGCCGTCGTCACGCCGGGGGGATCTCCCCCGGTGGGAGGTCGCTTCGGCCCTCAAGCGGCGAGAGCTCGAACTCCTCGCGTCCGATCCGCAGGAACTCGACCGGCTCGTCGTTGGCCAGGTGATCGGCGACGAGTTGCGGGACATCGGCGACCGTCACCCCGCCGTACCACACGTCGTCGGGGGCGACGTACACCGTCGGCCCCACCATGCACGGCTCGAGGCAGCCGGAGGCCACCACCTTCACGTCGACCAGGCCCTGCCGGCCGGTCTCCTCACGCATCGCCTCGAACACGTCGGCGCTGCCGTTGCGGATGCAGGACGGGCGGGGGTGCTCGTGGGGGCGTTCGTTGATGCAGACGAACACGAACTTCCTCGGCATGCCGGCGCGTGCCATCGACGGCCTCCGTGCGGTGGGGGGCGACGGTCCTCGCCGCGCACAGGGTGCGCGACCACGGCGCGGGGATCTAGCATCCGCCTGCGGCGCCGCGACGAACCCCACGGTAGCCGGCGACGCGCCGTGTGTTCCCGTCGACGATGCGAGGTGGCCCGTGTCGGAACCCCCGTCAGTCCCCGAGCCGTCGGCGGGGCGCCCGGCAACGGTGAACGACGGGGTACCCCCTCCCCGTGACGCCGTCGAGGCGATCCTCACCGACGCCCGCCGGATCGCCGTCGTCGGGGCCTCCGACGACCCGGGACGCCCGAGCCACGACGTGGTGCGCACCCTCCTGGAGGTCGGCTACGACGTCGTGCCCGTGAACCCGAACGCCCGGCGGGTCCACGGGGTTCCGTGCGTGGCGTCGCTGGCCGAGATCGAGGGGCGGATCGACGTCGTCGACGTGTTCCGCCGGGCCGAGCACGCCCCCGACATCGTCCGCGCCGCGGTCGGTACCGGGGCGTGGGCGGTGTGGCTGCAGCTGGGGGTGCGCTCACCGGAGGCGCGACGGATCGCCGGGGACTGCGGCCTGTGGTTCGTCGAGGACCGGTGCATCGCCGCCGAGGCGCGACGGGAACGGCACCGCTGCACCGGCGTCGACGCCTGACGCCGCGACCCCGACCCGCGCGACCCCGACCCGCGCGACCCCGACCCGCGCGACCCCGACCCGCGCGACCGAGGACCACGACGTGACCACACCTCTGCACCTGGACCCCCGGATCGTCGATGCGGTCGGGGTGGTGACGCTGACGGCCGCCGGGCACCGTTTCGACCTCGCGCCGGGGGCGCCGGCGGTGATGGGGATCGTGAACACCAACCCGGGGTCGTTCTCCGACCGCGTCCATCTGGCCTCGACCGCGGCGCAGTACGACCTGGCGATGGCCCAGGTCGAGGCCGGCGCGGCGATCATCGACGTCGGGACCGACTCCGGGGTGGCCTACGGCGATCCGATCGCCCTGGACACCCAGATCCGCCGGGCCGTGCCGTTGGTCCGACGCCTCGTCGCCGCCGGGGTGCCGGTCTCGGTCGACACGCCGTTCGTCGAGGTCGCCACCGCGGTCCTCGCCGAGGGTGCTGCGTTGGTGAACGACGTCTCCGGCCTCGCCGACCCGGCGATCGCCCGCGCCTGCGCCGCGCACGACGCGGCGCTGGTGATCCTGCACACGCGGGTGCCCCACAAGCAGGAGGCGTTCCTGGTGTACGACGACGTCGTCGCCGACGTCGAGTCCCTGTTCGACGAGCGCATCGACGTCGCCCTCGGCGAGGGGCTCACGGCCGACCGCATCGTCCTCGACCCGGGCCTGGGGTACGCCAAGCGCCCGGAGGACGACCTGTCGGTGCTCCGCGCCTACCCGACGTTCGCCGCGCGCGGCTCGGCGATCCTCACCGGCGCGTCCCGGAAGTACTACGCCGGGGTGATCACCTCGGCGGCGCCACCGGACCGGCTCCCGGAGACCCTGGCGACGGTCGAGACGGTGCGGGCGTTCCCCGGCTTCGTGCGGGTCCACGACGTCGACGCGGTCTCCCGCTACCTCGCGGTCCGCGAGACCCTCGACGGGCGGCGCGCCCTGCCCGCCTACGACACGTCGGACCCCTCGCTGAAATGGGTCGCGTCCGGGCGGCGGTAGCGCAGCAGCAGGTCACCGTCGTGCTCGTACACCGTCGCCAGCGTCAGGCGGGTGGGGGCCTCGGCGCCGCCCTGCACGATCCGCGCAGCTCCGCCGGCGACGACGGTGGGAGCGACGGTGAGGAACACCTCGTCGATGAGGCCGGCGGCCAGCGCGGCGGCGTTCAGCGCCGGCCCGCCTTCCAGAAGGATCCGGGGCAGGCCGAGGTCGGCCAGCAGGCGGGTGACGTGGACGGGGTCCACCGAGCGAGGTGCCGGCGGGTCCCCGTCGGTGGAGGCGCCGGGGGAGGGATCCACGGTGGTGCCGGTGGCCCCTCCGGCCGGACCGGGTGCCTCGCCGGCACCCAGTCGGTGGACCTCGGCACGGTCGGCGAGGCGTTCGAGGGCGGCCGGGTCCGCGTCCGGTCCGGCCACCACGATCGGTGGCTCGGCGGGTTCGGCGAACACCGCGGAGGCGGGGTCGAGGCGGCCGGAGGCGGTCACGATCGCCAGCCGCGGCGCTTCACGCAACCCACGGCGCCGGCGGTCGGCCCGTCGTGACGCCGAGCCGGTGAGCGGGCCGTACCCCTCGTCACGGACGGTGCCGGCACCGACGAGGCTGACGTCGTTCGCCCCCCGCAGGCGGGAGAGCGCCAGCAGGTCGGCCTCGCCGCCCAACCCCCCCGAACGGCCATGGAGGGTGGCGGCGCCGTCGAGGGAGGCGACCATGCACAGCGCCACCCAGCACCCGCGGTCCGGGGCCGCCGACGGGAGGGTGAGGCCGGCGTAGAGGTGGTCGAGGTCGTGGTCACGTCGCTCGGGGAAGAGCCGGCGCAGCGGGGGCGGGGGGGTGTCGGTCACCGGTGGGCCCGCCTCAGGTGAGGAACTCCAGCACGCTCGCCGCCAACGGGCCCGGGGCCTCGACCGGCACCCAGTGGCCGACGTCGGCGAGGACCTTCACCCGCGAGACCGGGATCGACGAGGAGATCTCCTCGGCCATCGCCAGCGGTGTGGAGCGGTCGTGGGCCCCGGTGACGACGAGGGTCGGCTGGCCGATCTCGTCGCGTCGGATCCGCGGTGCGTCCGCCAACGCCCGGCACGACTTGGCGTAGTTCTGCGGTTCGTTGCGCAGGAACAGCTCGCGCAGCAGCCCGACCGCGCCCGGGTGCAGGGCGTGCGACTGCGGCGAGACCGCCCCCTCCAGCCACGGGTCGACGAGGACGTCCATGCCGTCGCGCTCGACGAGGTCGGCGCGCTCGCGGTAGGCGTCGGCGGTCGGGGGCTGGAAGTACGAGATCCCGCCGACGAGGACGAGCTCGTCGACGAGGTCGGGTTCGCCGTGGGCGAGGTACTGCGCCACCAGCGTCCCCAGCGAGTGGCCGACGAGGGTGACCGCAGGGAGCTCCAGGTGCCGGATCAGGCGCTGGACGTCCTTGGCCCACCCCTCGACCGAGAACTTCCCGCGGCCCTGGCTGCGGCCGTGTCCGCGCAGGTCGAGGGCGATGCAGTGGTGGTGCTGCTGCATCGCCTGCATCACGCCGTGCCACACGTTCGAGGACCCGCCCAGCCCGTGGATGAACACGACCGGCGGCCCCTCGCCGTAGCTGACGTAATGCAGGCTGTTGCCGTCGATCTCCGCGAACACGTCGTCCTCCTGGGTTCCACCGGGGCGTCACGACGACCTCGAGGTGTCACCGCCCGACACGCCGGAGCCTAACGGCGATCCGTCGACCGCCGTGCACCCCGTCGGGGGGAGCCACCGGGGCGGCTCGCCGCGCTCACCCCGGGGAACGCAGCGACGCCAACCCCAGCAGTGCGACGTGCAGCGACAGGCAGGTCTCGGTGTCGTCGAGGTCGGTGTCGAGCACCGCCTCGATCCGTTCCAACCGGGCGTACAGCGACGGCCGTGCGAGGTGCAGCGCCGCCGCGGTGCGTCGCTTGTTCCGCCCGTGGTCGAGGTAGGCCGTGAGGGTGAGCACGTGTTGCGTCCCGTCGCGCTCGTCGGCGTCGACGAGGCGTCCGAGCTCGCGCTCGACGAAGTTCTGGAGCCGGACGTCGTGGCGCAGGACGTGGACCAGGCCGCGGAGCCGCACGTCCGGGAGCGTGGCGAACGGCCGGTCGGGGGTGGTCGCCGGTGCGGCGGCGGCGACGTGCTCCGACTCGGAGACCGAGCGGCGGACCGCACCCACGTCGGTGACGGTCGAGCCGACCCCGACGGTGACCTGCAGCGCCGGCACCGAGCGCCGGGCGTCGTCACGGAGCGCCCCGGCGAAGGCGGTGAGCGCCGCCGGTGCGTCGCCGGCGTCCGGGAGGCTGACGACGAGGCGGACCCGCCCGGCCCGTTCGGCGTCGACGAGGGCGGCGATCCGCCCGCTCGCGGCGGCGAGGACGCGTTCGGCGTGGCCGCGCTGCAGGACGTGCGCCGCGGGGTCGTGGGCGTACCGGGGCTCGGCGGCGGTGTGCCAGGTCACCGTCACGCCGATCAGCGCCCGGTCGCGTAGCGGGACCCCGACCGCCTCGGCACGGGCGTGCAGCGAGGCCGGGGAGTCGTAGGAGCCGTCGAGGACCTCGGTGAGCAGCGCCTGATGACCCCGGACCCGGGTCGAGGTCTCGTCACGCTCCGAGAGGCGGTTCAGGGCGAGCGCCGCGGCCCCACGTTGCAGCACCGCGGTGGCGTCGGCGGTGGGCGGGCCGGTGGCCGTCACCGCCACCAGCCGGCCCCACTCCTCGCCACGGGCACCGACCGGGACCGCCGTGAGCGCGCCCGCGGCGGCGGCGTCC
>SLDB01000226.1 GCA_007125475.1 Nitriliruptoraceae bacterium
CCTCGCGGCGCCCGGCGAACTGGAGGCGCGACCTTGGGACACGCAGCAGACGCGTGGGATCAGCTGTCCCGCATGCTGGCCGACAACGACGTCTCCGGTGTGCCCGGGCTGTACGCCAACGACGCCCTGTACCTCGAGCCGTACAACCCTCCACACCGCGGGAACCTGCTGATCCAGGCGTATCTGAAGGACTGGCTCGGAGGGAAAGAGGAGATCGCGGTCGACTCCCGTCGGGTGATCGTCTCCGAGGACGATCGCCAGCTGGGGGTGGAGTGGACGATCTCCTACACCGCGGCCGGGAGACGTTGGAGTGACCTGCCTCGGGCCAGCTTCTTCGAGTTCGGCGAGGACGGGTTGATCGAGTACCACCGCGACTACACCTAGCCGCCCTCGCGGTGTCGGGAGGGGTGGGACGTGTACGACGGCCCCGTGATCGACGCGTTCCTGCACTCACCGTGGGTCGGTGAGGCCGACACCCCCGCGGAACGAGGGGATGTGGTGCCGTGGAGCACCGATCCCCGGCTGCGGCGGGTGATGCACACCTTCGCGCACGACGCCGACGCCGGCGAGCCGGTGTACCGCGACCGGGCGACGGTGCTCGCCGAGATGGACGCCGCCGGGGTCGAGCGGGCCGTGCTGCCCGCGAAGGTGTACTACGCCGCGTCGGCCGAGGGGGTCGAGGCCACCCACCGGGGTCTGGCCGAGGTCGCCGCCGGCAGCGACGACCGCCTCCGCGTCGTCGGGACGTTGATCCCCCCCGAGCTCGGCCCGGCGACGTACTGGGACGTGATGCGCAACGTCGAGCTCGTCATCGACAGCGTCGAACGCCACGACGTCGTCGGCGTGCACATCACGCCGTCGCCGTGGGGGATCGAGCCGAACCACAAGTGGTTCTGGCCGGTGTACGCCAAGTGCGTCGAGCTCGCCATCCCGGTGGTGACGTACGTGGGGATGCCCGCACCGCTGTGGCCGATGCAGCCGAACCACCCGGCCCACCTGGAGGAGATCGCGCTGGCGTTCCCGGACCTGGTGATCGTCGCCCACCACCTCGGCGATCCGTGGGTCGACGAGATGATCCGGCTCGCCGCACGGCACGAGAACGTCTACATCTGCACCTCGGCGTGGTCACCGAAGCGCTACCCGGCGGCGCTGACGGAGTTCATGGCGTCACGGTGGCACGGCACCGACGGGGCCGAGAAGGTGGTGTTCGCCACCGACGAGCCGCTGCTGGACATGGACCGTGGTGTCCGGGACGCCCGGCGGCTGGCACTGACCGAGGCCCAGGCCGAGGCGTTCCTGTACGGCAACGCCCGACGGCTGTTCTGGGGGCGTTGACCCGGGCGTCTCCAGGGAACGGAAGCGGGGTGCACGGCGGGTGGTTCCCGGGGGAGACCGTCCCGGGAGCCCGAGGTGCGATCACTCGCCACCGCCACCGCCGTCGCGATCCTCGCGGTTGCGTGCGGCGGGGTCGGGGACGCCGCCCGGCGGGCGGATCCGCAAGCGGACGCCCCGGCGGGGGAGGTGGTCGCCACCGCGTCCGCCACCGGGGAGGCCTCACCGGTCCGGGAGCCGATCGTCACCACCGACGAGGGATGCGACGGGGATTCGTTCTTCTTCTGGCAGGAGGGGTGCGAGCCGGCGCGCTCGATCGAGTACGACGAACTCCTCCCCGGTGGCCCGCCCCCGGACGGGATCGAGTCCATCGATGACCCGCGGTTCGTCGACGTCGAGGAGGCGGCGAGCTGGCTCGACGACGCCAGCCCCGTGATGGTGGTCGAGGTCGGCGGGGACGTGCGGATCTACCCGCTGGGGATCCTGACCTGGCACGAGATCGTGAACGACGTGGTGGGCGGGGTCCCGCTGGTGGTCACCTACTGCCCGCTGTGCAACTCGGCGCTGGCGTTCGAGCGCACCGTGGAGGTCGGTGGTGAAGAGGAGGTCCTCGAGTTCGGCACGACCGGGCAGCTCCACCGCTCCAATTTGGTGATGTACGACCGGCAGCACCACAACATGTGGATCCAGTTCGACGGCGAGGCGGTGGTCGGCGAACGCTTCCTGGGCCGCCGTTTGGAGCGCGTCCCGGCGTGGCTGTTGGGGTTCGCCGATGCCGTCGAGCTGCACGGCGATGCGCCGGTGCTCTCGCGTACCACCGGGTTCATCCGCTCCTACGGCCACAACCCCTACATCGGTTACGACGAGGTGGACCGGGAGCCGTTCCTGTTCGACGGCGAGCTCGACGAGCGCTACCCGCCGATGACGCGCGTGGTGGGGATCTCCCACGCCGGTGGTGCCGTCACGGTGCTCGCCGACGAGCTGGCCGGCGCCGGCGTCGTCGAGGTGACCGTCGGCGGCGAGGAGCTCGTCGTGCTCTGGGCCCCGGGGCAGGCCTCGGCACTGGAGGGCGGTGGCGTCGACGACGGACGGGACGTCGGCCAGACCGCGGTGTTCCGCAACGAGCTCAGCGGTGCCGCGCTCGCGCTGTCACCCGACGGTGACGGCCGTTTCGTCGACGAGGCTTCGGGCTCGACGTTCGATCTGCGGGGTCGCACCGTCGACGGTCCCCACGCCGGCCGGGCGCTCGACGTCGTCCCCCACGAGGACACGTTCTGGTTCACCTGGGCCGCCTTCCACCCGCAGACCCGGATCCACGGCGCTGCGACAGCCCCGCGGTGACCGTGGCACCGACCCGCCCGCTCCACGCCGGGGTGGCCGGGCCGTCGGTGGTCGTCCACAAGCCGGGGGAACCGCGACGTGACCGCTCCGACGGCCGCCGTAGTGTCCCGCCGCACGTCGGGCGGGTGAGGTCTCCGTGGGAGAACCGGGATCGGTGGCAGGGTCGGGGCCGGCTGGTGGGTCGGGGCCGGCTGGTGGGTCGGGGCCAGCCGGAGAACCCGGCCGCCCAGGTGACCGCGGTGACGGTGGGGTCGACATCGGCGTGTCCGCGTTGCCGGTACTGCTCTCACTCGCCGGTCGGCACGCCGACGCGGTGCGACGGTGGATCGAGGGGGTCCTCGGGTGGCAGCCGGTGGAGTCGGAGACCGCTGACCTGGTGCCACCACGGGTGGAGTTGGTCGACGAGGCCGCCCGCGTCCCCGCGGGCAGCGGGGACGACGGGTGTCCTCCCCGGATCCTCCTGGTCGACGACGACCACGCCGGTCCCGACGCCGCAGCGGCGGCGGCCTGCCTCGCCCCCGACGCGGTGCTCGGCTGGCCGTCGGGTCGGGAACACCTCGCGACGGTGGCCGCCGGGTTCAGCGACCGGCCGGGGAGACGCGGCGGTGGGCAGCTGCTGCGTGTCGGTGGCGCCGGCGGCGGGGTCGGGGTGACGACGCTCGCGCTGGCGGTGGCCGGGCTGCGTGCCTGGTCCGGGGTGCGGACCCTCGTGGCCGTCCGTGGGGAACGGCCGACGGCGAGGGCGGTGGCGGGGGCGGCGATCGCCGACCCCGACCTGTGGCTGCGCGCCGACCCACTCGACGGTGTCCCGGAGGCCCGGGTGGTGCGCCTCCTCGATGACGACGTCGCCGCCGTGACCGACCCGCGCATCGAGGCGGTGGTGATCGATCAGGGAGTGGCGTGGGACACCGACCTGCTGGTCTGCCGCCCCGACGCCACCGCGTTGACCGCGTTGGACGCCACCACGGCGTCACGGTTCGCGGCCGTCGGTGAGGGTCCGGCTCCGGCGAAGGCCCTCATCGCCGCGGCCCGGGCGCGTCGTGGCGTCGCCCTCCCCTGGTCGGCACGCGTCGCCCGCGCCGGCTACCACGGGCGTCTCCCGGCGAGCCTCCCCGGCACCTGGCTGCGTCGGCTGGCTCCGCTGGTGTCCGACCTCCGGACGGGGTGAGGCGTACTGGTAGCGTCGCCGTCCCGACGGCGAGGATCACCGATGATCGACGTGGCGTTCCTGAACGTCCTCGAGGAGCTCGGGTCGTGCGGCACCTCGGACGTCCTCGATCGGTTGCGGCTCGGCGATCGCTGGATCGACCGGCTCGGCCCGGTCACCGTCCCCGGGTGCGTGGCGGGTGTCGCGGTCACCACGGCCCTCGAGCCGATGCTCCCCGGTGAGCCCCGTCCCCCCGTCCACCTCGGGGCGAGGGCGATCGACGCCGCCGATGCGCGCAGTGTGATCGTGATGGCCCTCGACGGAGACGAGGCGATCTCGGGGTTGTGGGGAGACCTCCTCTCGCTGGCGGCGCAGGTCAAAGGGGTGCGGGCCACGGTGGTCGGGGGGCGGTGTCGCGACACCGACGCGATCCGCGAGTTGGGCTACCCGGTGTTCGCGACCGGGACGATCCCGGCCAGTGCCCGTGGCCGGGTGAAGGAGGTCGCCGTCGGTGTCCCCGTCGAGCTCGACGGGGTGCGGATCGAGCCCGGTGACGTGATCGTGTCCGACGGGGACGGTGCCGTCGTCGTCCCGGCCGGCGAGGTGGGACGGGTCCGCGACACCGCCGAGGCGATGCTCGCCGCCGAAGCGGAGATCACCGCCGGGATCCGGGCGGGGACCCCGCTGTCGGAGATCCTGGGTGCCGGCTACGAGTCGATGACTCAGGACCCCTCCTAACTAGCCGTCGGCGTGCTCCGGTCCGTTGATCGACGGTGCGACGTGGGCGACGGCCTCGCCCCGGCCGAACTCGGAGGCGCCGATCACCGCCAGCGCGCCGTTCCCCTCCAGGAGGATGGCCTGTACGTCGTCGAGTGAGCCGCGGCCCTGTCGACGGGCCGCAGCGAGGAGGTCGGCATCCCGCAGGCGGGCCCGGCGCATCTCGCGGGGGATCGAACGGCCGTCGTAGAACACCAGCGCCGGCGTCGGGGTGATGGCGCGCCGCAGACGCGGCAGCCGGCCGGCGATCTGAGCGACGAGGAGTTGCAGCGCGATGAGGGAGGCGAACGCGACCACGACCTCGACGAGCGCGACGTCGCGGGCGGTGATCACCCGCCCGAACGCGGAGCCGAGCGTGACGGTGATCACCAGGTC
>SLDB01000095.1 GCA_007125475.1 Nitriliruptoraceae bacterium
GGTCAGATGCAGCTGCCGTTCGTGCTGCAGTCGGCCGAGGCGATGAAGACCGCGGTCGGCCACCTCGAACCCCACATCGAGGCCGGCGGCGGCGACACCTCCTCGAAGGGGACGGTGCTGTTGGCCACCGTCAAGGGCGACGTCCACGACATCGGGAAGAACCTGGTCGACATCATCCTGCGCAACAACGGCTACGAGGTGGTGAACATCGGGATCAAGCAGCCGATCGACGCGATCCTGACCGCCGCCGAGGAGCACGGCTGCGACGCGATCGGGATGTCGGGCCTGCTGGTGAAGTCGACCGTCGTGATGCGCGAGAACCTCGAGGAGATGAACGCCCGCGGGCACGCCGCCACCCCCGTCCTCCTCGGCGGGGCCGCGCTGACCCGGGGCTACGTCGAGGACGACCTGCGGGCGATCTACGAGGGGGACGTCTTCTACTGCAAGGACGCCTTCGAGGGCCTGCGTGTCCTGGACGCGGTGATGGCCGCCGGACGTGACGGGTCGTCGGACGGCCTCGCCGAACGCCGGCCGCGTCGCACCCCGACGCGCACCCGGCCGGTCGAAGAGCCCCCGGTGCGCGACGAACTCGGTCGTCCCCGCTCGGCGGTCGCCACCGACGTGGAGATCCCCACCCCGCCGTTCTTCGGGCAGCGCGTCGTCCGGGGCATCCCGCTCGGCGAGATCGCCCCGATGCTGAACGAGGTGGCGCTGTTCCGCAACCAGTGGGGGTTCACCCCGGGCGACCGCTCACCGGAGGAGTACGCCGCGTTCCTCGAGGAGCACGCCCGGCCGGTGCTGCGTGAATGGCTCGAGCGGGCCCGCACCGGGCACGTCGTCGTCCCGGAGGTGGTCTACGGCTACTTCCCGGCGAACGGCGACGGCGACGACCTGGTGGTGTGGGACCCGGATGCTCCGCTTGAACGCGAGCTGACCCGGTTCACCTTCCCCCGCCAGGACCGTGGCCGCTTCCTGTGCATCGCCGACTTCTTCCGCCCGCTGTCGTCCGGCGAGCCCGACGTCCTGGGCACCCAGGTGGTGACGATGGGCCACCGGATCAGCGACGTCGCCGCGGCATTGTTCGCCGAGGACCGCTACCAGGACTACCTCTTCGCTCACGGCTTCGGGGTCGAGATGGCCGAGGCGCTCGCCGAGCTGTGGCACCGCCGCGTCCGCGAGGAGCTGGGGATCGCCGGCGACGACGGCCCGACGGTGCAGGACTGGTTCCGTCAGGGCTACCGCGGCTCGCGGTACTCCTTCGGGTACGCGGCGTGCCCGGACCTGGAGGACCAGCAACGCCTGTTCCGACTCATCGACCCGGGCGAGATCGGTGTTCAGCTCACCGAGGAGTTCATGCTCCACCCCGAGCAGTCGACGTCGGCGATCGTCGTGCACCACCCCGAGGCGAAGTACTTCAACGCCCGATGATCCGGCCGCGGAGCCGGCCGTCACGAACCGTCAGGAGTGAGGAGCCGCATGGCCGAGCCCACCGACACCACCGGCGAGACCACGCCACCGACGACCGTCGACGGCGTGCTGCACGTCGAGCCGGCACGGTGGCGGCGCCGGGACCTCTACCGGCTGTTGACCTCCCTGGTGGTGCCGCGACCGATCGCGTGGGTCTCCACCCTCGGCCCTGACGGCGTGGCGAACCTCGCCCCGCACTCCTACTTCATGGTGGTCGCCGCCGACCCGGCCCACGTGGCGTTCTCCTCCACGGGTGTGAAGGACACCCTCACCAACGTCCGGGCCACGGGCGAGTTCGTCGTGAACATCGTCCCGCGCTCGCTGGCCGAGGCGATGAACGCCACCTCGATCGACCTCCCCGCGGAGGGCGACGAGTTCGCCTGGGCGGGGCTGACGGCGGCCGCCTCCCACGTCGTCGCCGCCCCGCGCGTCGCCGCCGCCCCGGCGCACCTCGAGTGCCGACTCACGCAACAGCTGGAGGTCGGCGACGCCACCCTCGTCATCGGCGAGGTGGTGCACATCGACGTCGACGGTGACGTCTGGGCCGACGGGGGCGTCGACGTCACCCGGCTCGACCCGGTCGGTCGCCTCGCCGGCACCGCCTACACCTCACTGGGGGAGGTGTTCCACCACCGACGCCCGAGATGGGACGGCGAGCGGTGAGGCTCACCCCTCCGCCCCCTCCTCCCACTCGCGCCAACGCGCGCCCTCTTCGAGGTCGTCGACCTCCGGAGGTTCACAGCGCACCTGCTCGAGGAGTCCGGGGTCCTCGCTGACCTCCAGGACACCGATCCGCCCGTCGACGACGTCGTCGACGTGCACCGCGGCGATCGGCCACCACTGGTCACCGTCGTGCTCCCAGAGCACCCCCACCGCGTCGTCGTCGAGGGAGCCCCGCAGCAGCAGCGCGGTCGGCCGGCGGCGCCAGAGCCCCTCCAACGACGTGGGGAGGTTCGCACGGTCGTTGCCGAGGACGCCGGGGACCTCCGCGTCGTCGGCGAGGGCGTCGACCACGGCCTCGAGGTCGCGGGCGTTGAACGCCTCGGCCACGGCGTCGAGGGCGTCGGCGATCGGGGTGGTCACCGTCGTGGTGGCGTCCTCGTCGTCGGCCACGTCGTCGGAGGACGCCTCCTCGTCGACGTGGATCCCGAACTCGTCGGGCCGCACCGTCCCGGCCGCCCCCTCGACGGGGGCCTCCTCCACCGCGTCGTCGGCTTCGTCGGCGGCCCGGTCGAGTCGGCGCTCGGCTGCCGCGTCCCCGGTGTCGACGTCGCCACCGCGATCGATCACTGCGCACCTCCCGGTCCCACCGCGCCTGTCGGCCTCACCCTGATGCTGCCTCCTCGACGGGCCGACCACAAGCGATCGTGCCGCGCTGACCTACGCTCCGTGACTCCCCACCACCCCGTCAGGAAGGCGCTCCGTGCCGCGGATCGACACGCTCCTCGCGCGCGGGCGCACGACGTCGTTCGAGTTCTTCCCGCCCAAGACCCCGGCCGGGGACGCGACGCTGCGCCGGACCCTCGCCGACCTCGAGGAACTCGCGCCGTCGTTCGTGTCGATCACCTACGGCGCCGGCGGCTCCACGCGGGAACGGACCCATGACCTGGTCGTCGACATCCTCGAACACACCTCGATCCCCCCGATGGCGCACCTGACGACCGTCTCGCACACCCGCGACGAGGTCGCCGGGATCCTGAAGCGCTACCGCGACGCCGGGGTGGAGAACGTCATGGCGCTGCGTGGTGACGCCCCCGCCGACGACCCGGACCCGTTCCACGCCTTCCCCCACGCCGTCGACCTCGTGGAACTGACCCGCGAGATCTGCGGGGAGCAGACGTCGGTCGGCGTCGCCGCACACCCGGAGGGCCACCCGGACGCACCGGACCTGGCCACCGACCGCCGCCACCTCGCCGCCAAGCTCGCGGTCGCCGACTTCGCGGTGACCCAGTTCTTCTTCGAGACCGAGGTGTACCTGCGGATGCTCGACGACCTCGCCGCGCTGGGGTGCGAGACCCCGGTGATCCCGGGGGTGATGCCGGTGACCAACGTCCGGCAGATCCAGCGCTTCGCCGAGCTCTCCGGGGCGGCGTTCCCCACGTGGCTCGCCGACCGCCTCCACGCCGCCGGCGACGAGGACGAGGTCCGACGGATCGGGGTGGAGGTCGCCACACAGCTGTGCGTCGAGCTACTGGACGCCGGGGCGCCGGGGCTGCACTTCTACACGTTGAACCGGTCCACCGCGACGCGCCAGATCCATCACCGTCTCGTCGAGGACGGCCTCCTGGAGTGAGTCGTCGGGCGCGGCAGGTGCCGACCCGCCCGGGTCACTCGCGTGGCAGCAGGCGCTGCGCGTAGGGCAGCACCGCCGTCGCCAGGGCGATCTTCGCCGCGTCACCGATCAGGAACGCAACGACGCCGGCGACGAGGGCCGCTTCGAACCCCATCCCGGTGACGAGCATCAGCACCGGGACGCCGCAGGCGTAGATCGCGACGTTGCCCAGGACCATCACCCCGGCGGTGCCCAGGTGGGAGTCGACGACGCGGGCGCGGGCGAGGCGGCCCACGACGAACGCGGCGAGGACGAACCCGACGATGTACCCCACCGTCGCGCCACCGGTGGCCGCGAACCAGGGCACCCCCACCAGGCCGGCGCCGAGGAACAGCCCCGCACCGAGGGCGGCACGGTGGGTCCCGAGCGCCGCCGCGCCGAGGAGCACCACGAAGGTCTGGCCGGTGACCGGCACCGGTGTGCCGGGGAGCGGCACGGCGATCTGGGCCGAGGCGGCGATCGCCAGGGCGTAGACACCGATCAGCACGGCGTCACGTACCCGGGCCCCCGGCAGCAGATCGGCGAGGACCGGTGCAGGGTGGGCGTGGATCGAGGACGAACTCACGATCGGCTCCTGGGTGGCGGGGCGTCGGTCGGGAGACGCACCCTACTCGGCGACCACCGGCGGCACCGAGTCGCCGCCGGCGTCGCCGTCCGGGCACCGCCGGGGGACCGACCGGGGCACCGCCCGGGGGACCGACCGGGGCGGAGACCGGACGTAGGCTGATCGGTGTCGAGGCGGGTTGCGGGGACCGGGAGTGGACACTGGTGGACGTGGGGCCTGTCGGACGGCGTCGGGCTCGCGCCGTCGCCGCCGTCGTGGTGCTGGCCGTCCTGGTGGTGACGGCGACGGCGGTGCTCCTCCCCCGTGACGACGACGTCGCCGAGATCGACGCGGTGGTCGTCCTGGGCGGCGGTGGCGGTGAGCGCGTCGCTCACGGCGTCGGGCTCGCCGACGAGCACGACGTGCCGGTGGTGGTCTTCGCCGAGGGGATCGACCGTGCCCGCCACGCCGGCCTGCGGTGTCAGGTCGACGTGCTCTGCCACTGGCCCGAGCCGTCGACGACCGCCGGGGAGGCGGCGACCACACGCGACGTCGCCGAGGTCGAGGGCTTCACCCGCATGGCCGTGGTGACCTCGCGGTTCCAC
>SLDB01000033.1 GCA_007125475.1 Nitriliruptoraceae bacterium
CAGCCGGTGGATCGGACCCGGGCCGGCGCCGCGTGTTCCAGGGGGGCGTCGCGGTCGGTGATTGCGGTACCCGCTCGTCGGGCCTGACGGTGTGGTCACGATCCCTGCGGTCATCGTCCGTCCCCCTCGTCGCGCGGTGGTACCCGCCCACCTCCGGAACCCGCCGCCACGACGATCCGGGAGCCCGTCCGGATGCCAGGGTGACGAGCGCTGGAGGATACGCCGCCCCGGCCCGGCGTGTCGCACCGGTGGGTGCGTTCGGCGCGCCGGCCCGAGGGCGTCGTCGGCTCCGTGGCGGTGACGCACATCCCGTCACGAACGCCCGTCCGGCGACGTATCGTTCCGGCGTTCGGCGCCAACGGTCTCCGGAACCGACTCCACCGGCCGGGGGCGCACCGCACGAGCCCGGGGAAGCGGCGATGACCGACGTGATACGTGCCCGGGGGCTGGTGAAGCGCTACGGCGACGTCACCGCCCTCGACGGCCTCGACCTCACGGTCCCGGAAGGCTCGGTGCTCGGGCTGCTGGGCCCGAACGGCGCCGGCAAGACGACCGCCGTGCGGATCCTGACCACGCTGCTGGAACCCGACGCCGGGAGCGTCGAGGTCGCCGGTGTCGACGTCCTCGCCGATCCGCAGCTCGGCCGCGAGCGGATCGGGCTCTCCGGTCAGTACGCCGCCGTCGACGAGCACCTCACCGGGTACGAGAACCTGGAGATGATCGGACGGCTCTACCACCTCGGCCTGAAGCCGTCCCGCGCCCGGGCCCGTCAGCTGCTGGAGCGGTTCGACCTGGCCGAAGCCGGCGACCGTCCGGTGAAGACGTACTCCGGTGGGATGCGTCGCCGCCTCGACCTCGCCGGCGCCCTGGTGGCCGAGCCGCCGGTGCTGTTCCTGGACGAGCCGACGACGGGACTCGATCCCCGGAGCCGTACCACCATGTGGGAGGTGATCCGCGAGCTGCTGCGGCACGGCACGACGCTGCTGCTGACGACCCAGTACATGGAGGAGGCCGACCAGCTCGCCGACGACATCGTCGTGATCGACCACGGCCGGGCGATCGCCCACGGCACCGCCGACGAGCTCAAGGCCCAGGTCGGCGGGGAACGACTCGAACTGGTCGTGGCCGGTCCCGCCGACCTCCTCACGGCCCAGGGGGTCCTGGCCGGGGTCGCGGTCGGCGACGTCCTCGTCGACGAGGACACCAACGCCGTCGCCGTCCCGGTCGCCGGGGGAGCCCGCGATCTGATGTCGGCGCTGCGCAACCTCGACGCCGCCGGCGTCGAGGTCCTCGACGTCGGGTTGCGCCGGCCCACCCTCGACGACGTGTTCCTCACCCTCACCGGGCACGTCGCCGAGCCCGACGAGGGGGTCGACGGTGAGGCAGGACCCGGCCGCACGTTGGGCCGGGTGGCCACCGGTGGGGAGGCCGAGGCATGAACACGTTCGCCACGGCCCTCCTCGACGGCCACGTCGTCGCCAAACGCAACGTGATCAAGATCATCCGGGTCCCGGACGTCCTCGTCTGGGTCCTGATGTCGCCGATCATGTTCGTGCTGTTGTTCGCCTACGTGTTCGGCGGGGCGATCACCCCACCGGACGGGGTGAACTACCGCGAGTTCCTCATCGGAGGGATCTTCGCCCAGACCGTGGTGTTCGGGGCGACGTTCACCGGTGCCGGTCTCGCCGAGGACATGAGCAAGGGGATCATCGACCGCTTCCGGTCCCTGCCGATGTCGCGGGCGGCGGTGTTGGTCGGCCGGACCGCCAGCGACGTGATCTACAACGTGCTCACCATCGCGATCATGTCGCTGACCGGGCTCGTCGTCGGGTGGCGGATCCGTGGCTCGATCACCGACGCGGTCCTCGCGTACCTGTTGCTGCTGCTCTTCGCGTACGCGTTCTCGTGGGTGATGGCCTACGTCGGGCTCCTCGTCCCCAGTGTCGAGGTGATCAACAACGCCTCGTTCATGGTGATCATGCCGCTGACGTTCATCTCCAACGCGTTCGTCCCCCTCGAGTTCTTCCCGACCGTGTTGCAACGTGTCGTGGAGTGGAACCCGGTCTCCGCGGTGACGCAGGCGGTCCGGGAACTGTTCGGGAACACCGCGGGGGCCGGGCCGATGTCGCAGGCGTGGCCGATGCAGCACCCGGTGGCGTACACGCTGCTGTGGATCGCGTTGATCCTGGCCGTGTTCGTGCCGCTGTCCGTCCGGCAGTACAAGCGCTCCGCCCTGCGCTGACCGTCGACCACCAGAGCGGTCGGCGAGTCGGGCGGCCGCCCGCCCTACCACCGCGTCGGGTCAGTCCTCGGGGGTCGGGACGACGGTGACCGGGAGCTCGCTGTCGTGCGTCAGTGCCGCCGCGACGCTGCCGAGCACGAGCCTGGTGACCGGGCCCCGTCCCCGACTCCCGACGACGACCAGGTCGGCGCCGTCGGCGCGCGCGGCATCGAGGACCGCCGTCCTCGGGTCGCCGCGGACCACGCTGATGTCGTGTTCGACGCCGGCCTCCTGCAACGGCTCGCACCACTCCCCGACCCAGTCGCGGCGCGCATCGAGGTCGATCCGCGGGCCGATGTCTTCGGCGTTGTCCGCGTCCCGCGCCCCGGTGGCGTGCACGACCGTCAGGGCGGCCCCGGTCGCGGTCGCGACCTCGCCGGCGAAGACGAGTGCCCGTCGGCCGTGCGCCGAACCGTCGACCCCGACCGCGATCCGGTCCAGCCGCGCCGGTCGGCGCTCTCCGGACGCCCGGACCACCGTCACCGGGCACGGTGCGTGGTCGGTGACCTGGCGGCTCACCGAACCCAGGACGAGCCCGGGGAAGCCGCCGCGGCCGCGTGATCCCACGACGAGGATCCGTGCCCCCAGGCGTGCCTCCCGGAGGAGCGCGTCGGCGGTCGGTCCGCGTACCACCTCGACGGTGACGCTGCCGGCGTCGTCGCCGAGGACGTCGGCGACGTTGCGCTGCACCCGGGCCTCGACGTCGCGGTGCATCGCGTCCGGCGACGGCAGCTCGATCCGGCCGACCTCGGTGATGACGTCGGCGGGGTACTGCCAGGCCGAGATCGCGTGCAACGGCAGACCGAGGCGCTCGGCGAGGACGGCGGCCCATCGAAGCGCCGCGTTCGCGTCCTCGGATCCGTCCACACCGACGATCACCCGATCCATGCCTGTCTCCTGTGGGGTCTTCGAGCGGGGTGGCTACTCGTCGGCCGCGGAGAGCTCGACCGGGTGCCCGTGTGGTGTCGCCAGGTACGCCCGTCGCCACCGGTCGGTGCGCGCCTCGAGTTCCTCGCCGCTGACCGCGCCGTGCTCGGCGACGATACGTGACAACGCCCGCACCCAGTGCTCGTAGTACGTGTCCCCCAGGTCCGGGTCGCCGGCCTCCTGTGCCGCCCGGATCTCCTCACCGAGGGTCTCGGCCCATCGGCGCCAGGTGAACACCCCCTGTTCGTGGAGCCGGACCGCCATCGCGAACGCCTCGGCCTGCCACGGTTCAGCGAACACCGGGCCGTCCTCGTCGCGGGGGATCGCCGGCAACGCGTCGAGGTCGACGTCCACCGCGGCCACGTCCGATCCCGACGGCGGTGTCCGGGGATCGGTGGCGGCTTCGTCCGGATCCGGGGTCTCGCCGGTCATGTCGCGGCCTCGAGGTACGGCTCCCACAGGTCGACCCGGACGGTGTCGTGCGGTGATGCCCACGCCCCCCACAGCTCGTCGGCGGTGAACGAGACGCTGTAGAGGTGTGCGCCGACGTGCTCGCCGGCGGCGTCGGCGTGGGCGCTGTGGTCGGGAAGCACGTGGCAGCCGCGATGGGCCTCGACGGTGCCGAAGCGCCCCTGCGCGTACCGGACCGCCCGGGTGTGCCCCGGTGTGGTCACCGGGCGGAGGCGCACCCGGTCGCCGGGCCGGAACCTGGGCGGTGCGGTGGGTTCGACGTCGAAGCGTCGTCCGGTGGACGTGATCGACGAGGTGACCTGTGCGGGGGTGAGCCGCCGGGCGGCGACGTCCTCGTCGGCGGGGGATGTGGGGGAGCCCCGGGCGATCTCCTCGTCGGTGAGGAGGCCGTGCTCGACCAGGAGCGACTCCAGGCTCAGCAGCCACTTCTCGAAGTAGCTGGTGCGCAGGTACACGACCGGATCGAGGCGTTCACGGGCGTGTCGCGAGGCGTCGATGCTCCAGCGTCCCAACGCGCTGCAGGCCTGGGACATCGCGAAGATGCGCCCCTCCCACGCCTGGTGGAACACCGGTTCGTCTTCCTCGGGCTCCGGATCGATCGGCCCCAGTCCGTGCATCCCTCCCAGATCGTGCACCCCGATCACGACGTCACCTCCGGTGAGCGGGCCGGCTCGACGCCGACCATGGAGTTGCGGGTGACCAGCTCCTGCAGTTCCTCGGCGGACCACCCGTGCGTGCCCGACGGGCGCATCGGCACGACGAGGTAGCGCACTTCGGACGTCGAGTCCCACACCCGCACCTCGACGTCGTCGGCGAGGTGGGTACCGAACTCGGCCAACACGCCACGCGGGTCCCGCACTGCCCGTGCCCGGTAGGGGGCGGACTTGTACCACGCGGGGGGCAGGCCCAGCATCCCCCACGGATAGCAGGAGCAGAGGGTGCAGACCACCAGGTTGTGTACCCGGGGGGTGTTGGCGACGGCGACGAGGTGCTCGCCCTTGGGGGCGGTGATCCCGATCGAGGAGATCGCCGCGGGCGCGTCGTCGAGGAGTCGGCGGCGGAACTCGTCGTCGGTCCACGCCCGGGCCACGACCGCTGCGCCGTTGCGGGGTCCGACCTTCGTCTCGTAGGCGTCGACGAGGGTGTCCAGCGCCGGGCGCTCGACGAGCCCCTTCTCGACGAGGAGGGACTCCAACGCCTTCACCCGCAGCGCCGTCTCGGAGGGTGGCTCGGTGTGATCGTCGTGGTCGTGGCCGTGGCCGTGGCCGTGGTCGTGGCCGCCGTCGTGGCCGCCGTCGTGGTCGTTCGTCACGGTCTGTCCTTCAGCGGACGGGTATCCCGTGCAGGGGTCATACCGGTCGGAGCGGGTGTTGTCGAGTTGCCACCGGCCCTGCTGCCGGTGTCCCCGATGAGGGAGCCCGATGACGGAGTCGGTGGGGGCACATCATCGGGTCCGTCACCGATGCCCCTTGACCGGGGCGCGGTCCGGGTTACGGTCAAGGGATACGTCCCTCGGCGTGATCGATGGAGCGGACCGCCAGGGGCCCACTGACGCCGGCGGTGACCGGAGATGCCTGCCTCGCCGGTCGTCGCGGCGCCGTGTCGGTGGGTGGCGGAAGGAGGGCCCATGGGTTCCGCGCTCGTCGAGACGGCGTTCGACCACCTCGTGATGTACTACGAGGACGAAGGGTACTTCGCCGACGGGGTGGCCCGGTTCGTCGAGGCAGGCCTGCGGGACGACGGACAGGTGGTCGTCATCGCCACGCCCGCGCACGCCGACACCATCCTGACCGCGCTGGGGCGCCGGACACCGGAGGCTCGACGGGCACGGGACGACGGACGGCTGCACACCTGGGACGCCCGAGCGGTGCGGGACGAGCTCGTCGTCGACGACGGGCTCGACCCCGATGGGCTGGAACGATGCCTGGGGGCGTGGCTGTCGTCCACGACCGGGGCCGGGCATCCGGTGAGCATCTTCGGGGAGGTCGTCGCCCTGTTGTGGACCGAGGGGCGCTACGGCCTCGCCCACGACCTCGAGGAGGCCTGGAACCGGCTCGGTCGCCGGTGGCCGTTCCGCCTGCTGTGCGCCTACCCGATGGGTGGGTTCGCCGACGACGAGAGTCCCACGCGGTTCCTCGAGGTCTGCCGGCAACACTCATCGGTGACCACGGAGAGCTACGCAGGCCTGTTGCCGGGCGTGGGTGACGAGGCCGAGGTGGTCGTGCTCCGCGGCGACGAGCCCGGTGGCAGCCTCGAACAGCATCAGGCACACACCGCCGTCGCCGCCGCAGTGGCACCCGCCGCCCATGACCGGGCGACGGGTGCCTGGGCGGCGAGGTGGGACTAGCCGGGCTTGCGGGCCAGGAAGCCGTAGCCCTGGACCGCGTAGGTGCGTGCCTTGTCCTCGCCACGCGCACCGCCGAACGTGTCGACGGGCTCACTGATCTCGATGCCGACGAAGCCGACGTCCTCGAGCATCTGCTGCCAGCCTGCACACGGCAGGCCACCGGCGATTCAGCCGGTCCACAGGTCGATCTCACGCATCGCCCCCGGCGGGACCGGGTTGCCGTTCGCGATGTCGGCGAACTGCAGCACCCCGCCGGTGCGCAGCACCCGGAACGCCTCGTCGAACACCGCCCGCTTGTCCGGGCACAGGTTGAACACCCCGTTGGAGATCACGACGTCGGCGGCACCGTCGTCGACCGGGAGCGACTCGGCGAGTCCCTCGCGGAACTCGACGTTGTCGAGCCCCATGTTCCGGGCGTTGCGCCGCGACTTGTCGAGCATCTCCGGGGTCATGTCGACGCCGATCACGACGCCGTCGGAACCGACCTGGGAGGCGGCCACGAACGTGTCGAAACCGGCCCCGGCGCCGACGTCCACGACGACCTCGCCGGCTCGGAGGGGCCGCAGCGCGAACGGGTTCGCGATCCCGGCGAACGACTCGACGGCGTGGTCGGGGAGCGGGTCGACCCACGCCGCGTCGTACCCGAGGTGGTGGGCGAGGAACCGTCCGGTGTGGAAGTGGTGCTCACCGGTCGGGTCGACGGCGACCTCGCGGTACTTGCTGCGCACCTCGGCGCGGAGCTCGTCGGGGTCGACCGGCGCGATCGTGTCCTGTTCCTCGGCGGGCATCGTTCCTCCTTCTTCGGGTCTTCTTCGGGTGCGTTCGAGTTCCACGCCTCGTGGCGTTCGGTTCGGCTCGGGTGTCGCGGTCAGGGGGCCCGGGCAGGGTCCGTGCCGGCCGTGTCGGCCGTGTCGTCCGGGTGGTCAGCTTCGCTCGGCGGCTTGACGACCGTGGCCGTGATCGCGATCGCGACCTGGTCCTGGCGTTCCTCCGGGAGCAGCCGGTGCATCAACTCGATGAGGTCCGGGGTGAACAACGGGTACCGGGCTGCGTCACGCAACCCGAACGGTCGTCGGTCGACCACGACGAGGTCGGTGAACCCCACGGCCTCGAGCTTGTCGGCGAAGACACGCTCCGCCAGCGCCCCGGACACTCAACCGGCCCACGCAGACGGATGGGTGACGACCTCGGCGGGCAGCTCCTCCTCGTGGATGGTGAGGTCGGCGACCGCCATCCGGCCGCCGGGCCGCAGGATCCGGAACGCCTCCGCGAGCACCCGGCTCTTGCGGGCGCACAGGTTCACCGAGCCGTTGTTCACCACGACGTCGACCGAGGCGTCGGGGATCGGCAGCGACTCCATCTCCCCGGTGACGAACTCGACGTTGTCGTGCCCGGCCTCGGCGGCGAACCACCGGGCGCGCTCGACCATCGACGGCAGCAGGTCGACACCCACGACGTGCCCGGTGTCCCCGACCTCGGCGGCGGCGAGGAGGGCGTCGGCTCCGGCGCCGCACCCGAGGTCGGCGACGTGTTCGCCGGGTCGCAGTCGGGCGTGCGGGACCGGGTTGCCGACCCCCAGCATCCACGATCGCGCCGACGGCGGGATACGGGCGAGTTGGGTGTCGTCGTAGAACACCGACCCCGGACCGTCGGGCTCGTCCAGGTCGTGGTAGGCGTCGGCGACCAGCTGTTTGATCTCGTCCTGGAACATCAGGTCACGAGTCACGTTGAACCTCCTCGTTACCACCCGGCTGGTCAGCGCTGTCCGCGGTCTCCGCGTCATCGAAGGTCTCGAAGGTGTCCAGGACCGCCAGCAACCGCGACTCGACGTCGTCGGGCAGAGGCGGTGAGACCTCCCCGGCCGAGGCCAGAAGGTGGCGCAGCTCGGCGGCGAACTCCGCCTCGCCGCAGCAACGTCGGCAGAACGCCAGGTGGTCGTCGACGGCCTGACGATCGGTCGCGGTGAGCTCGTCCTCGAGGTAGGACCACAGCCGCTGGACGGCGTCGGCGCAGGAGATCACAGCGCCCCCTGTCGATCGGCGAGGAGCTCGTGCTTCTCCGCGTACGCCCACAGAGCGTCCTCGAAGCGTTGCCGTCCGCGGTGGAGCTGGGAGAGCAGCGTCCCCAGGGGGACACCCAGGGCGTTCGCGGCCTCCCGGGTCGGGACCCCGTACATGTGCACCAGCACCAGTGGCGTGCGGTAGTGGTCGGGGAGGTCGTCGAGGACCGCCCAGACGTCGGGGATGGTGAAACAGGAGAGGAAGTCCAGGTGGAGCGAGTCGGAGTAGGGCAGCGGGTCCTCGTCGACGAGCCGGCGGTACAGCGACGTGGACTCGTCGTCCTGGTCGACCGGGACCTCCTCGGCGTGCCGCGCGGCGTGACGGTGACGGTCGCGGACCTGGTTCACCAGGATCTGCCGTAGCCACGCCGCGGTCGCCTGCCGGTCACGCAACTGGTCGTAGTGGCGGTAGGCCTTCACGAGGGCGTCCTGCAGGACGTCCTCGGCGTCGTCGCCGGCGAGCCGGCAGGCGAGGCCGAAGAGCCAGGGCAGGTGGGGGCGGACCACCTCTTTGAACTCGGTGGTGTCCGGCATGGTTGCCACTGCCCTCGGTGATGTCGTCAGCACGGGTGGGTGGCTCCCGGGTCCCGGGTGCGACGTCGCACCCGGCGCTCGGTCCCCGTCAGGGACGATGCCGGATGGCGACGTCGCCCGCAACGGATCGTCTCAGGGCGCGGTCGGCGGCGTGGGACCGGATCAGTACGTCGTGCACACCTGGCGCAGGTTGCGGAACGTCGGCTCACCACCGGCGATCTCCCGCAGGCGGGCGGCCCAGTCGCCGGTCTCGGGTCGGTCGCTGTTGCGCTTCGCCTCCTGTTCGGAGGAGAAGTCGACGGCGACGAGGTACCGCCCGGGGTGGTCGTTGTCGGCCAGCACCCGGGCGCCGAGGTAGCCGGGTGCGACACCCGCCTGCTCGGAGTCCCAGCCGGCGACGTGATCGTGCAGCGTCTGTTCCTCCCCGACGCCGTCGACCTCGATGATCTGCGTGAACGACATGTCCGCTCCTTTCGTTTCGTCGTGTTTCCTGCCGAACGTTGCACCCCCGAGGACGTCAGGGGGGCCGCGGGGATTGCATCGAGGACCGTGGTCGCACACCCATGTGCTGCGCGCGCTCGTCGCAGGCGTCGTGCACGCCGCCTGCAATCCCCGCGCTGCCGGCAGCGTCCTGCCCGGTAGGGGTCGCTGGTCCCGCACCCGGCCGACCCCACGGCCCCTGGCAGGCCGTGTCTGACAGGGGCGACCGGAACACCCCCACGACCGGAGGAGGCAGACGATGACCACCACCACGATCCGAAACGGCATCGACGTCGAGCAGTTGTTGGCGACGATCGAGGCGGCCGGCGACGACGCCGCCGTCGGCACGTTCACGTTCCGCGCCTCGAGCAGCTGGGAGGAGGGAACCCGCAATCGGGGACGTATCCACGGGTTCCGACACGCCGGGCAGGAGGATGACACCCGCGGTGATCCGTTCGAGCTCGTCGGGGACGAGCCCCCCGTCCTGCTGGGGGACAATCACGGACCCAACGCCGTCGAACTGGTGTTGCAGGCCCTGGGGTTCTGCTACGCCGTCGGGTACGTCGCCAATGCCGCAGCCAAGGGGATCGAGGTGACCCGGATGGAGTACGACGTCGAAGGAGACCTCGATGCGCGATCGTTCCTCGGCCTCGACGGGCCCCGTCCGGGGTTCACCGAGATCCGGGTCACCGGGCGGGTGTCCAGCCCCGACGCCACCCCCGAGGAGCTCGAGGAGCTGTGCGCCTACGTGCAGGAGACCTCACCGGTGCGCGACATCATCGCGAACCCCGTCCCGGTGACGACCTCGCTCGAGGTGGTGTGAGGCGTCGTCGCCGGCGCCGCGGGCGGATCACGACGCGATCACGACCGCGGCGTCGAGCGGACGGCCGACCGTCTCCTGCCGCACCCCGGTCACCCGCCGGCGATCGCTCCGACCACCCGCAGCGGCTGGCGACCCTCGACGATGGCCCGGGGCAACGGGGTGTGCGGCGGGGCGTCGGAGAGGTCCTCACCGTCGGCGAAGATGCGGATGAACGACCGCCTTCGGGTGGTGCCGTGGTCGCGGATCGTGCCGCTCAGCGTCGGGTAGGTCGCCTCGAGGGCGTCGAGGGCTGCGCCGAGCGTGACCGGAGGTGGCACCTCGACGCCGGCCTCGCCGGCGATCCCCGCCAACGAGCGCAGCTGCTGGGGGAGCTGGATACGGATCACGTCAGCGTCTGCACCTCCACGGAGAGCACCGCCGGCAGGTCACGGACGATCGGGGACCAGTGGTCGCCGGCGTCGGCGGAGGCGTACACCTGGCCCCCGGTGGTGCCGACGTACACCCCGCACGGGTCCATCGAGTCCACCGCCATCGCGTCCCGCAGGACGTTGACGTAGCAGTGCTCCTGGGGGAGGCCCGCGGTGAGCGGCTGCCACTCGTTGCCCCCGGTGCGGCTGCGGTAGACCCGGAGTCTGCCGTCGGGCGGGTAGTGCTCCTCGTCGCTGGTGATCGGGGTGACGTAGACGGTGTCCGGCTCGTGGGCGTGGACGTCGATCGCGAATCCGAAGTCGCTGGGCAGGTCCCCGCTGATCTCGTACCAGTTCCGCCCGCCGTCGTCGCTGCGCATCACGTCCCAGTGCTTCTGCATGAACAGGACGTCGGGTCGGGACGGGTGGCGGGCGAGCTTGTGGACGCAGTGGCCGACGTCGGCCTCCGGCTCGGGCATGAACCCGGAGTGCAACCCGTTGTTCGCGGGGGTCCAGCTCTCCCCGGCGTCCTCGGAGCGGAACACCCCGGCCGCCGAGATCGCGACGTGCATCGTGGCCGGGTCGTCGGGGTGCACCAGGATCGTGTGCAGGCACAGCCCGCCGGCACCGGGCTGCCAGGACGTCGCCGAGGGGTGACCACGGAGCCCGGCGAGCTCCGACCAGGTGTGGCCACCGTCGTCGGTGCGGAACAGGGCGGCGTCCTCGACCCCGGCGTGCACCACGTCCGGGTCGTCGAGGGAGGGCGCGAAGTGCCAGGCGCGGGTGAACCGCCACGGCTGCTCGGAGCCGTCGTAGAAGAGGTGGGTCCCCGGGTCCCCGGTGTAGGCGAACTCGTTGCCGACCGCCTCCCACCGCGCGCCGCCGTCGTCGGAGCGCTGCACGATCTGGCCGAACCAGCCGTTCGACTGCGAGGCGTACAGACGGTCCGGGTCGGCCGATGATCCGGCGAGGTGGTAGACCTCCCAGCCGCCGAACAGCGGTCCGTGCACCTGCCACGCCTCGCGGTGACCGTCCGCGGTGAGGATGAACGCGCCCTTCCGGGTCCCGACGAGCACACGTACACCGGTCATGGCAACGCCCCTTCCTCCGCACAGGCCCCGTGTCGTCGTGCCGGCACCTGGTCGCGGCACGTGATCACCCGGTCGCGGTGTTCCGCCGCGACGCCCCGACCACCGATTCTGGCAGAACCGCCCGGCGGCGTCAGGTGCCGATGTACACCGTGTTCGACGACTCCCCCCCGGTGAGGAAGTTCGGGAAGGTGACGACGTGGGCGGTCGCCTGATCGAACACCGAGCGCAGGTCGGCGAGGTAGGCGTCGTCCGGCGGGTCGTCGGACCACAGCGCGAACACCCCACCGGGGTGGAGGTGGCCGGCCAGTGCGGCGATGCCGGCCCGGGTGTAGAACGGCGCGTGTGCGGGGTCCAGCAGGTGGCGCGGGGAGTGGTCGATGTCGACGAGGATGACGTCGACGTCGCCGCCGGTCGGGCCGGCGAATCCACCGTCTCCACCGGCGGCGAGGGCGAAGAAGTCCCCTTCGACGAGCCGTACCCGGTGGTCGCGGGTCAACGCGGCCGCCTCGGGGAGGAGGCCGTCGCGGTGCCACGCGATGACTTCGGGGAGGGCTTCGACGACGGTGAGGCTGCGCACCCGTGGATCCTCCAGGACGGTGCAGGCGCTGTAGCCCAGGCCGAGGCCGCCGACGACGACGTCGAGCTCGTGGCCGGCGACGGCGGCCAGCCCGAGGCGGGCGAGCTCCACCTCGGCGACCGTGAACAGGCTCGACATCAGGTAGGCGTCGTCGAGCTTTGCCTCGTAGACGTCGACACCCCGGTTCGGCTCCACACGCCGGCGCAGGCTGATCACCCCCATCGGGGTCTCGGCCCAGTCGAGCTGCTCGAAGCCAGCTCCCACGACGCTTCCCTCCACCTCGGTCACGCCGGCGTCACCGACGGCGGCGCACCGCCCGCCGCGGTGCGGACACGGACGGTACGCGGTCGGTGACGACTCACACCGCGGCCCGATCGCGCTCGGGAGCGTCGGTGGTGAGGGCGAAGCCGAGCGGTTCCAGCCGGGTGTCAGAGTCGTCGACCAGGACCGGGGTACGACCGCCACGGGCGAGGACGGAGGCGGCGATCGAGGCCCGGTACCCCGAGGCGCAGTGGACCCACACCGGGGCGTCGGCGGGGACCTCCTCCAGGCGGTGCTCGAGCTCGTGGATCGGGATGTGCAGCGAGCCGGTGACCCCGCCGCGGGCCCGTTCGTCGTTCCGCCGGACGTCGAGGACGTGCAGCTGCTCACCGTCGGCCATCGCCGCGGCCAGCTCGTCGAGGTCGGCGACGCGGTAGGAGCCGCGGTCCAGGCCGGATCCGTACTCGGCGACGCCACCGAGGGCCTGGGCGGCGGGACGGTCGATCCCGACCCGCACCAGTTGACGCTGGGCCTCGGCCACCTCGTCCTGGGTGTCGCCGACCAGGGTGACGGGCACCCCCCACGGCACGATCCAGGCCAGGTAGGTGATGAACGAGTCCCCGACCTCGACGTTCACGGTCCCGGTGACGTGATCGGCGGCGTAGGCGGTGCGGTCACGCAGGTCGACGACCCACTCGCCGGCGTGGATCCGTCGGGCGAGCTCGGTCGGGTCCGCCTCCACGGCCGGGGAGAGGTCGACCGGTCCGGGGCCGACGCGGTTGCGGGGGCTCATGTGGGCGTAGTAGCGCGGGTAGGCGTCGAGCCCGCTCATCAGCGTCGCCACGAACTCGTCGGTGTCGGTGATCGTGAACGCGAGGTTGGCCCGCTTCTGTTCGGCGATCGTCGAGGTCTCGACGCCGTAGCGGGGATCGACGTCGCTGGTGTGTGCGTCGGCCGCGGCCGAGGAGCAGAAGCTGCCGAACCCGTGCGTGGGCAGGACGGTGGCGTGGTCGTCGAGCTCGGTCGCCAGGCGGTGCGCCGAGGCGTGCTGGTGGCGGGTGAGCTCCTCGGTGAGGGTCCGGGAGATCAGGTCGGTGCGGCCCACCGACCCGTACAGCAGGGACCCGCCGGTGAACGCCGCCTGCTGCTCGCCGTCGGTGGCGACGTAGGACAGGTGGGTCGGGGTGTGGCCGGGGGTGTGCAACACGCGGAGGCGGATCGAGCCCACCGCGATCTCGTCACCGTCCTCGACGGGGTGGAACGGGAAGAACGTCTCCTCGGCGGCGGCCATCACGTAGCGCGCCCCGGTCCGTCGTGCCAGCTCGAGACCGCCGGTGACGTAGTCGTTGTGACTGTGTGTCTCGAGGACGTGGGTGATCACCCAGCCGTTGGCGTCGACGACGTCGAGGACCCGGTCGATGTCGCGCTGCGGGTCGATCACGGCCGCGACCTCGCCGTCAGCGACGATGTAGCTGCGGTCGCCCAGCGATGGGGTCTCGATGGTCTCGATGTGCATCACGGTGCGGGCCCTCCTGCGGTCGGGGTCGGTGGTGGACGTAGTCGTACGGGGGAACGCGGCGATTGGTACGGACATTTCGGGGTTGCCTGGTTGTGACCATCCTGCGCGCTCATCGCCCATCCGGGGAGTCCGTCGGTGTTGGGCGCACGGCCGCGCCCGCGTGGCGGTCGCCGAGCACCTCGAGCCGGCCCGTGAAACGTTCGACGAGGTCCGCACGTCGCAGCAGGACGAACAGGCCCTCGCGTACACCGGCGAGCTCGAGCCGCACCCCGGCGGCGGTGCAGGCGGCGTCGAGGGTGGTGAGCGCCTGGATCCCCGAGAGGTCGGCGCCGGGGACACCGGAGAGGTCGAGTTCGATCACCTCGACGTCGCTGCCGACGTCGCCGTCGGCCAGGACGTCCTCGACGACGTCGCGGAGCCGCACCCCGCTGGCGGCGAGGAGTTCGCCCTCGACGTGGACCACGCGGCGGTCGCCGCCCTCCTCGACCCGGATGTCCCGGCCGGAGACACGCCAGATGGAGAGCACGAAGCTGGCGGCGATCCCGACCCCGATCCCGACCTCGACGCCGAGGACGAGCGTCGCGACGAACGTGACCGTCAGCGCGGCGCCGTCGGTCGGTTCGACCCGCCAGGCGTGGAGGGCCTCGCGGACGTCGACCAGGGTGGCGACGGCCACGATCACCACCGCGGCGAGGACCGCCTGGGGCAGTGTCCGGAACCACGGTGCGAACAGCAGGACCGCGAGGAGGACGGTGGCAGCGGTGACCAGCGTGGCCATCGGCGAACGTGCGCCGGCGGTGTGGTTCACGGCGGTCCGGGAGAAGCCGCCGGCCACGGGGAAGGCCTGGACGAGACCCGCGGCGAGGTTGGCGGCGCCGGCGGCGATCAGTTCCTGGTCGGGGTCGATGCGGGCCCGTGTCCGGGCGGCGATCGCGCGTGCGACGCTGATCCCCTCGAGGTAGGAGATCAGGGCGATCACGGTCGCCCCGGGGAGCATCGCGACGACATCGGTGAGCGGCGCGGTCGGCAGCGTCGGTGTCGGCATGCCGCGGGGGATCTCGCCGAGGACGGCCACGCCGAGCGCCTCCAGCCCGATGAGCGGCACCACCGTGGTGGCGAGGGCGACCACGGCCAGGGTGACCGGCAACCGGGTGCGCAGGCGGCGACCGACCACCAACGCCACGATCGCCGCCGCTCCCACGGCCAGCGTCGGCGCGTGTGCCGCCGACGCCTCTGTCAGCACGCCCGCCAAACGTCGTGGCCAGTTCCCGGCCTGCTCGACGTCGATCCCGAGGAGGGTGTCGAGTTGACTGGTGGCGATCACGATCGCTGCCGCGGAGGTGAACCCGCTCACCACCGGCCGCGACAGCAGCGCCGTGAGTCGGCCGGCCCGCAACACCCCCAGCCCGAGCTGCAGGACGCCGACGAGGAGGGCGAGGATCCCGGCCAGGGCGATGTAGCGTCCGGGGTCGCCGTCGGCGAGTGGGGCGAGCGTCGATGCCGTCAACAGGGAGACGAGGGCGACCGGACCGAACGCCAGCTGCCCCGAGGTGCCGAACACGGCGTAGGCCACCAACGGGACCGTGGCGGCGTACAACCCGGTCACCGGCGGCATCCCCGCCAGCGCCGCGTACGCCATCGCCTGCGGGATGAGCATGGTGGCGACGGTGAGCCCCGCGACGACGTCGCTGCGCCGGCTGTCACGATCCGAGGCGGCGACCCAGCCGATCAGTGGCACCCACCGACGCAGGTTCCCCGTGGCGCGCCCGCTGAACCTGCCCTGCGGCGCGTCAGGGCGGTCCGGCGGGTGCGGCTGCACGGGTGGCGCCACGGGTGCTCCACGGAGTCGGATGAAATGTCCGTACATTCTAGCCGTCCGCCGGCGCGGGTGTCGGTACGTTCTCGGGATGCGCGCCGCCGTGGTGGTCTCGGTCCTGGCCGTCGCCTTCAGCCTCGTCGCGAACCTCCTCGTCGGCGAGGCGGGGTACGTCCTGCGGAACCTCGCGGCCGCGATGGTGCTGCTGCTGTGGGCGCGCCGTGCCGGGCTCCGACGGGGCGAGTTGGGGTTCGGCGCCGGGACGGTGCGCCGTGGCGTCGTGTGGGGGCTGGGCGTGAGCGCGGTGGTCGCCGCGGTGCTCATCGCCGGGGTGGTCCTCGCCGACGCCGTCCCCGGCGTCGACGGCCTCCTCGGCGATGCACGTGCCGACCTCGACGGCGCCGAGCTCGCCTACGCCACCCTCGTGAGGATCCCGCTGGGTACGGCCTTCTTCGAGGAGGTCGTGTTCCGGGGGGTGCTCCTCGCCCTGTACGTGCGATGGCTCGGGGTGCGCGCCGGCGTCCTCGCCTCCGCAGGCGTGTTCGGCCTGTGGCACGTCGCACCGGCGTTGGTGGCGTTGGAGGTCAACGACGTCGCGGCGGCCTCGTCGGCGGGAGTGGCGGCGGTGGTCGCGGCGGTCCTGGTCACCGCGTTCGCCGGGGTGCTGTTCGCCTGGCTGCGCCACGCGTCCGGGAGCCTGTGGGCGCCCGTGCTGGCGCACTGGGCGATGAACTCCCTCGGCCTGGTCGCGGCCGCCGTGACGTGACCGGAGCTACCGGCCTGCCCCGGTCGGGACGCTCCTATGGCGGTCAGGCGTCGTCTCCGGCGCCGTCATCGTCGTCATCGCCGGCGTGGTCCGGCGGCCCGGCGTGCCCCGGTGGGCCGGGCTCACGTTCGCCGCCACCGGCGTGGTCGGGTGGCCCGGCGTGCTCGGGTGGCCCGGCGTGGTCGGGTGGCCCGGCGCCGTCGTCGTCCCCACCGGCGTGGTCGGGTGGCCCGGCGTGGTCGGGTGGTCCGGCGTGGTCGGGTGGTCCGGCGTGGTCGGGTGGTCCGGCGTGGTCGGG
>SLDB01000269.1 GCA_007125475.1 Nitriliruptoraceae bacterium
CATGATCTGCATGTGCAGGGTCCAGCTGGGATGGTCGCCGCGCTCGATCGCGTCGTAGAGGTCCCGCTGGTGGTAGTCCCCATCCTCGCCGGCGAGTCGGTCGGCTTCCTGTTGTGTCAGGGTCTCGATCCCCTGGTCGGTCTTGAAGTGGTACTTCACCCAGAACTTGTCTCCGGCGGCGTTCACCCACAGGTAGGTGTGACTGGAGTAGCCGTTCATGTGCCGCCAACTCCTCGGGATGCCGCGATCGCCCATCAGCCACGTGACCTGGTGGGCGGACTCGGGCGACAGCGACCAGAAGTCCCACTGCATGTCGTGGTCGCGCAGGTTGGAGTCGGCACGGCGCTTCTGGGAGCGGATGAAGTGCTGGAACTTCATCGGGTCCCGGATGAAGAACACCGGGGTGTTGTTCCCCACCATGTCGTAGTTGCCTTCAGTGGTGTAGAACTTCAACGCGAAGCCGCGCGGGTCGCGCCAGGTGTCCGGGCTCCCGCGTTCACCGGCCACCGACGAGAACCGCAACAGCGTGTCGGTCCGCGTGCCCGGTTGGAACACCGCAGCCTTCGTGTACCGGCTGACGTCGTTGGTCACCTCGAACCGGCCGAAAGCGCCCCCGCCCTTGGCGTGGGGCTGGCGCTCCGGGATGCGCTCGCGGTTGAAGTTGGCCATCTGCTCGATGAGGTAATGGTCCTGGAGCAGGATCGGGCCGTCGGGGCCGACCGTGAGTGAGTGCTCGTCACTCGCGACCGGGATCCCGGCATCCGTCGTGGTCCGTTCGTTGTTCTCGCTCGCCAACGTCATACCTCCGCAGTCAGGTGCGCGGGCCGACCGTCGGCGCGCGCGTCGTTCGCCACTCCGGTGGCGGTCGGTGGTCGTCGTCGGATTGAGGCCCGACAGGCACGACCGCGTCCCCGGAACACCACCTCGGCCTCGGCGATGTCGAAGCCGTGCTCCTCGTCCGGTGTCGGGCAGGGCGGGGCAGCGACCGCGCAGTCGATGTCGGCGGTCTCACCGCACGCGCGACACACCAGATGGTGATGGTTGTCGCCGGCACCGATCTCGTCGCCGGTCGCGTGCGGGTGCGAGTCGAGCCACTCCAGGACGGCGAAACGATGGGCCGTGACGCGTGGACACGCCTGCCGGAGTTCCTGGATGGTCCGAGCCGAAGCGGTCGTCATCCGGGGAGCGTACTCCCCAGCGGCTCGGGACGGCCGTGGAAACGGGACCGTTCGGGCGGGTCGGGTCTGCCGGGCCGCCCCCGCCTAGGCGAGCACCGCGGGACCGGCGACGGCGTCGGCGGGGAGGGAGGGGGTGCCGGTGTAGCGCAGGCCGACGGGTCCGGCGGTGACGCCCCGGTGGATCTCGACCGTCAGCGGCGAGGTGCGCCAGCTCACCCGCAGGACGTCACCGTCCCGGTCGACGTCGGCGCCGAGGACCTCCCACAGCTTCGTCGCCGCATCGAGGTCGGGGTGGGTGAGCGTCGGGCCCAGCAGCTCGGCGCCGTCCTCGGCGGGCGGCTCCGGGTGGTCGGGCACGCCCTCGGCCCGCTCGTCGTCGGTGTTGGCCGCCCAGGCGATCTGCACGATCAACCCGCCGACCTGGGACGGACGCAGGAACGCCTCGTGCCACACGTCACCAGCGGTGAAGACGTCGACGACGTCGTAGCCGTGACCGCGGACCTCCCCGACCGCCTCGAGGAGGTCCGGCAGCTTCAGCGTCAGGTGGTGCACCCGTGGGCCGAACCGCGACAGGAACCGCGCCGCGAAGCCGTCGTCGTCGATCGGTTCGAGGATCTCGAGCTTCGCGCCGTTGCGGTAGCGCACCTGACGGCCGGCGAAGCCGGCGTCCTGCTGGACGAAGCGTGGCAGCACCCAGCCGCCACCGAGGCGGTCGTGCCAGCGCTCCGCGGCGGCGGAGACGTCGGGGACCATCACGGCCACGTGGTCGGCGGTTGAATCGATCGGCACGCGCGTGCTCCCGTTCACTGATCGTGGCGGGCGGTGACGACCGCGCCCCGACCCGGCTGGCGGGGTCCGGGTGCCCCGGATCCCTTCGGGAACCGTAGGAAGACGATGCCGTCGTCGGCAACCCCGGCCGATGGACGCCGGTCGGGGGAGGGCCGCTCCCGACGGTGGGCGGCGAGGTCGATCGGGGGGCGCGGTGGCGGGGGCACGGCCGGACCCGGTCCGTGAGCGGTACGCTGCGGCGAACAGGCGTTCGGCCGAACCGACGTCGAGGTGGGCGCGTGCACGACCGGCACCCGGAATCGATCCTCCACGTCGACATGGACGCGTTCTTCGCCTCCGTCGAGCAGCGCGACGATCCGTCGTTGCGGGGTCTCCCCGTCGCGGTCGGAGCAGCCAGCGGGCGCGGTGTCGTCGCCGCCGCCTCGTACGAGGCACGGCGGTTCGGGGTGCACAGCGCGATGCCGATGGTCCAGGCCCGCCGGCTGTGCCCCGACCTCGTCGTCGTCGGTCACCACTTCGAGCGCTACCGGGAGGTCTCCCGTGCGGTGCGCGCGATCTTCGCCGACGTCACCCCGGTGGTCGAGCCGCTCTCGCTCGATGAGGCCTTCCTCGACGTCGCCGGGGCGGTGCACCTCTACGGCGAGCCGCCGGTGCTGGGGGAGTGGATCCGTGGACGGGTCCGCGACGAGTTGGACCTGCCGTGTTCGGTCGGTGTCGGGCCGACGAAGTCGGTCGCCAAGCTCCTGTCCGGGCTGGCCAAGCCCGACGGCCTGCTGCACTGGCCGGCGGGGGAGGTCGTCGAGCGCCTCCGTCCCCTGGATGTCTCGGCGTTGTGGGGGGCCGGTCCACGCACCGCCGAACGGCTCCGGAGCTTCGGGTTGCGCACCGTGGGAGACGTCGCCGACGCCGATGCCTCCGTGGTGCAGCGCATCGTCGGCGACGTCAACGGCCGTCAGCTGCACCGCCTCGCCCGCGGCGAGGACCCGCGGCGCGTCACCCCCCGTCAGCCGGCGCGCTCCGTCTCCGCCGAGACCACCTTCGACGTCGACGTCGACGACCCGGACGAACTGCGACGGCACGTGCTGCGCCTCGCCGGGAGCGTCGGGCGGCGGCTGCGTCGTCAGGGGATCGCCGGACGCACGGTGACGTTGAAGCTGCGGTTCGACTCGTTCGAGACCGTGACCCGGTCGACGACGCGACCGACGGCCACCGACCGCACCCACGACCTGGTCACCGCGGCCGGTCGGCTGTTGGCCGACCTGCGACTCGAGCGTGTCCGTGTCCGGCTCGTCGGGGTCGGTGTCAGCAACTTCGGTGACGGCGGTGGTGCCGAGCAGCTCGCGCTGGTCACCGACGACGTCGACACCCACCGGTGGGGCCGGGTCGAGCGCGTCGCGGACCGGGTCGCCGAGCGCTTCGACGGGGTCGACGTCTCCTATGCGGCGCTCCTCGACGACCTCGCCGGGGAGGGGCCGGACCCCGATCTCCGCGAGGAGGTCGCCGAGGACCTCAGGCCTCAGCGGCCGTCACCGGCCACCCGAACCACTCGCACACCCCACGACCCATGACCAGCTCGAGCTCGTCGCGGTCGAGGAAGTCGAGTTCCTCGGTGAACAGGTCGCGCAGTTCGGCGTAGTCGCAGCTGAGCCGGGACAGGTCGCTGCCCCAGAACACCCGCTCGGGACCGAACGACTCCAACAGGATCTTCAACGGGTCGTGGAGCGTCGGGAACGGGTAGGGCTCGTCGACGTACGTGGGCAGCGACGTCGCCTTCACCGAGACGTTCGGGAACCGTGCCAGCTTCGCGGCACGCTCGGCGTGGGCCCGGATCTCCTCGTTGCGGGTCGACTCGGCGAGACCGACGTGGCACAGCGACAGCGTCAACCCGGGGTGACGCTCGGCGACCTCGCCGAGGATCTCGTACTGGTCGGGGGCGAAGATCATGATGTTGATCCCCAGGTCCTCGGCGATCGGCCAGAACCAGTCGGAGGTGCCGTCGCGCAGCCACCCCTCCGAGCGGGAGATGTAGATCAGCCGTACCCCGAGGGTGGAGGGGTCGGCGACGAGTCCGGGGATGCGGTCGCGCTCGCTCGGGTCCTCGATCTTGAACCGGGCCATCATCCGGAACCGGTCCGGGTGCGCCTCGACCGCCGCGGCGACGACGTCGTTGCGTTCCCCCTCCCACGAGGGCGGCACCAGGATCGCACGGTCGACCCCGACGCGGTCCATCTCGGCGAGGACGTGGTCGGTCCCCAGCTCGTCACCGTGGGAGTAGTCGGCACCGCCCGGGGCCCACGGACGGTCGGGGCGGTCGGCGGCCCAGACGTGGATCTGCGCGTCGGTGAGGAACATCGGGCTCCCATCGGTTCGGGTCGGGCGTCGGCTCGAGCTGCTCGGCAAGCGGCTCGGATGGAGTCGGACCCTAATCGACCGGGTGCCCGCCGCGTCAGGGGGCGTTCGTGGCCGCGGTGTCGCATCCATCGCGCACGCACGCGCGCTGCACAGTCGTTCGGGCAGTGATCGGCTCGCACGCCCCGACGGCCGTGGGTACGCTCGCAGCCCCGACGAGGAGCCGTCCGGGTAATGCCACTTTCCGAGCACGAGGAGAACGTCCTCAAGGAGATCGAGCGTCAGCTCGCCGCCGAGGACCCACGCTTCGCTGCCCGCACCCGCGGACGACGGGTACGCCGGCTCGACGCCACCCTCCGACGTCGGCTGACGGTGCTCTCGGCGGTGCTCGGGGTGATCGGCCTCGTCTCGATCGGCTTCATCGAAGGGCCGGTGCAGTACGTCGGTGCCTCGATCGGCCTCGTCCTGATCTTCGTCGCGATCCTGCTGGGCCTCAGCGGCGCACGGAACGACGAGCAGCACCGGGCGTTCGTGCCCCCCGACGAGCGGACGTAGCGACCCGGGCGACGCCACCGCGCAGGTCGTTGTCTCTGCGCA
>SLDB01000275.1 GCA_007125475.1 Nitriliruptoraceae bacterium
CGCACGCTAACCGAGGACGCCACGGCGGGGCCGGGTTCCACCGCGGGCACGCGCCGGCTCCTGGTGGAGTCCGGGGCGATCTCCCCCTACACTGATCCCCACGATGCATGGTCGACGCCGTGACCATGCGCCGGGGGCCGGAAGCCGGCGGATGCCGATAGCCCTCGGGCGCGTGGGCCGGCGGCCATCGCCGGACGCCCCACGGGGCGCATCACCAACCGCCCGCACGGGCGGGACAGGTCGACGACGGGCGGCACCGACCCCCGTGAACTCGGCGTCGCCCGGAACCGACGGGTGTTCGTCGAGGAGCACCGACGGCCGGGAGGGCTCACCGGCCACCGCGGACCGACCCACCGGTACGTCACGCTGACGCGTGCGTCGACGCGCACCACCGCGCCACCACCGGCGCGCGGCCATGGCCACGTGAGGGCCAGGACGAAAGAGACGACGATCGCTACACAGACCCGGGCGCCCGAGGTGATGCCCGACGAGTACCAGCGCCTGGCTCAGGCGCACCTCGACGGCCTCGCCACCGACGAGGAGGTCGCGGTCCTCGCTGCCGACGAGGACGAGTGGGTCGACGCGCTGCGCGCACTCCGGCGCGACGTGTCCGCCACCCTCAAGCGACTCGCCCAGCAGGTCACCGGCCCCGAACGGGACCTGGTGATCGCCGACTTCGAGGACGAACGCGACCGCATCGACGAGGTCCTCGTCGAACTCACCGGGGAAACCCCCGACACCGCACCGCCGCCGTCGGACGAGCCGCCGTCGTCGGTGGACCGACCGTCGGCCGACCGTGACGACACCCCCTCACCGGCCGAGCAGGCCGCCCGGCACGTGCGGCTGCACGTCTCGTGGCACCGAGGCCGGATCGCGGCGTGGGCCGCCGGGAGTCAGGCCGACCCCGAGCCGGCGGAGCGTGTCGTCGAACGCCTCGTCGCCGCGGGCGCCTCCGCGGATGTCTGGGAGCCCGGAGAGTCCGTGAAGCTCCCCGACGGCCGGACCGCCGAGGTGGTCACCGCCCCCGTCGAGCACACGCTGGGCTGGCTCGTCTCGGCGAAGGACGCCGAGGACGAGGAGCTCGGGGTGAGTCTGCGGTGGATGGGGCTCGCCGCGGGGCTCGCCGTGCGTCTCGTCGCCCATGGCCGGATGGTTCCACAGCTCGAGAAGGTCGGGGACGCCCCCGGCAACCGCTCGTACTTCGCCGTCCGTTGGCAGCCCACGCTGATCGACCACGACGAGCTCGCCGGTCTCACCCGGTCGATGCCCGGCGCCGTCGGCGCCCTGGAGCGCCAGCGGGACGCGCGGGCGGTCACCGACCGGGTGGTCGCCGGGTTCGTCGACGCGATCTGCCGGGAGGCGGCCGGACGCGTGGAGGTCCCCGCGCCCCCACCGCAGCCGCAGCGCCCCGCCGAGATCGCCGAGGCGGCCCTGGCTCAACTCGACGGGGAGACGTTCGAGGCCCCGCACCAGCAGGGCAGCGAGATCCGCAAGGCCCTGAAGGGGTGGGCACACAGCGTCACGGGCGCGTCGAAGGTGCGCCTGGTCGTGCAGCTCGACCCGCCGGATGAGGGCGACGCCTGGCTGCTGCGCACCCTCACCGCGGACGGCAAGGAGAAGGAAGCCACCGTCGAGGCGGCGATGTCGCGGGCCAAGCACGACCGCAAGGAGGCCCTCAAGCGCGAACTCGAACGCCTCGAAGGCCTGTACTCCCCGCTGCTGCGGGGGAAGGACTCGCGCCGCGGCCAGGTCATCCTCAGCCAGGACGAGGCGTGGGAGCTGATGACCACGACCGGGCCGGTGCTGTCGGCCGCCGGGTTCGAGGTGCGGGTGCCACCGCTGTCGCGCCGCAAGGCGACGCCGTCGCTGAAGATCACCTCGATCGGTGGGGCCGAGACCGCCGTCGGTGCCCAGCAGCTCAACGACGTCCGGTGGTCGGCGGTGTTCGGCGACGTCGAGCTCACCGCCGAGGAGATCACCCGTCTGGCCCGGGAGTCGCGCCCCCTGGTCCGCTCCCACGGCACCTGGGTCGAGGTGGATCACGCCGACCTCGAGGCCGCGGCTCAGGCACTCGCCGATCGTGCCGACCAGACCCGGCTCACGGGTGCCGACATGCTCCGGTACGCCCTCGGGCTGGAGAGCTCCACCCTCGGCGGCCAGGTCGCCGTCGACGGCGAGGGGTGGGCCGCCGAACTGTTGCGCTCGGCGGCCTCCATCCCCGAGCAGCCGTCAACCACGCCCGAGGGGTTCCACGGCGTGCTTCGCTCCTACCAGGCGAATGCGCTGGCCTGGCTGCACTTCCTCGACGGTGCCGGCCTCGGTGGCTGCCTCGCGCTGGACATGGGCCTGGGCAAGACCCCGACGATGCTGGCGAACCTGGCGGCGACGACCGAGTACGGACCGGCCCTGGTGATCGCCCCTCCCGCGGTGGTGGGGAACTGGGCCTCGGAGGCCCGGACCTTCACCCCCGGGCTGGACGTCATCGTCCACCACGGGGCGAACCGCACCGGTCACGCCTCGCTCGCCGAGGAGGTCGAGGGCGCCGACGTCGTGATCACGACCTACGGCACCGCCGTGCGCGACATCGCGGCCCTCGAGGAGCTCGCCTGGGGCAAGGTCGTCCTCGACGAGGCCCAGGTCATCAAGAACCCCGCGAGTGAGACGGCTCAGCAGTTGCGCCGCCTGAAGGCACGGTCCAAGGTCGTGCTCACCGGCACCCCGATCGAGAACGGGCTCGGCGACCTGTGGGCCCTGATGGACTTCGTCAACCCCGGGCTCCTCGGGGACCGGGCGACGTTCATCGCCCAGATGCAGAAGGCCGCCGAGGACGGCAGCGGGGCGGAGTCGGCGCTGAAGACGCTGAACGGCGTGTTGGTGTTCCGCCGGACCAAGGCCGAACCGGTGATCGCCGCCGAACTCCCCGACCGGATCGACTCGCTGGACCACTGCCCGATGACCACCGAGCAGATCGGGCTGTACCAGGCCGTCCTCGACGACCTGGTGGTGGAGACCGCGGATCAGGACGCCGCCGACCCACCCAAGCGCAAGGGTGCGGTGCTCGCCGCGATCACCGCGCTGAAGCAGATCTGCAACCACCCGGCGGCGTACACCGGTGACGACGGCCCCCTCGACGGGCGGTCGGGGAAGCTCGAACGCCTCGAGGAGATCGTCGACAACGTGTTCGAGGCCGACGAACGGATGCTGATCTTCACGCACTTCGCGACCTGGGGGTCACGCCTGGCCGAGCACCTCACCGCCCGCACCGGCGTGCAGATCGACAGCTACCACGGCGGCCTGTCCCGAGGTGCCCGCGACCGGATGGTCGCCCGCTTCCAGGGTGGTGAGGGGGCCGGGGCGATGGTGCTGTCGCTGAAGGCCGGCGGGACCGGGCTGAACCTCACGGCCGCGAGCCACGTGGTGCTCTACGACCGCTGGTGGAACCCCGCCGTCGAGGATCAGGCACGTGACCGCGTGTGGCGGATCGGGCAGACACGCACCGTCGTCGCCCACCGGCTGGTGTGCCCCGGCACCGTCGACGAGCGCGTCGAGGAGGTCGTCGCCGGGAAGCGCCGGATCGCCGACATCGTGCTGCCCAAGTCCAGCTCGGTCGGGGACCTCGACAGCGACGAGCTCCGGCGCGCCCTGGGGATCGACACCACCGCGGTACTCACCGAGGACACCGAATCGACCCTCACCGGAGCAGCACGATGAACGCACGACAACGACCCGACGGCAACGGCCGGGGCGGACGCAACCGCGCCCGGGCACGGAACGCCTCCCGTCGGAGCGGGCAGTCCGGGGGTTCGGCGCAGCCCAAGCGGCCCAAGAAGGGCGGGCAACCCGACCCGGGCGGCGGGGACGCCAACCGCGCTCGTGGGGGACGCAAGGGGCGTCGCCGCGGCGGGCCCCGGGACGCCCCCGCGAGCCGGGACAGCGTGGCGTTCTGGGGTGACGCCGATCGGCTCCCCGAGGTCCGTACCGACATCCGCATCACCGAGGATCCGGCGGCGGTCCCACGATCGCTGGGTCGGCCTCCGCTCCCCGGCCACGAACAGATCGCCGAGCACTACTTCACGGCCGTCTACGACCGCGCCGTCGCCACCGCCGGGGCACTCGCCGCGGCCGGAGGCCTGATCGACCCGGAGGCCCTCGCCGAGGAGTACGGCGACTAGCCCGTTCCCCTCGCGTCACCCTCGCCGGAGCCCGGGCGAGCGGCGCCGGCGGTGCTGACGTCACCATCGACCGGTGCCGTGGCCGGGTCGACGTCGATCCACATGCGCTGCAGCAGGTTCCCCATCGCCTTCCCCGTCTGGTCGAAGCGCAGCGTCCGTGTCGCCCCTCCCCCGAGGGCGTGTTCCAGGACGATGTTCAGCGCACCGAGGTTGTCGAGTTCGTACACCGTCACCGGTCCCCGGACCATCTCGCCGAAGTGCGCAGCGACGCGATCGGGAGTCACCTCGCGACGCAGGACCTCGTACAGGCGCGGGGTGTGGGCGATCACCCCGATGTTGCACGTGTCCCCCTTGTCCCCGGAGCGGACGTAGGCGATCTCGGCGAGTCGGCGGCGCACCGGGGTCACACCTCCTCGATGTGGTGGGTGGTGGCGACCAGCCCCCGCGGGACGAGCGTCGGCCACCCGGCGATCACCGGGCGGGGACGCATCGGCACCCCGAACGCCGTCCCCACCGCACCACGGATCCACAGCAGGCTGCACTCGCGGCGGACCTGCTCGGCCGCGGCACGCGTGGGCGTGCGTGCGGCGATCCGCAGCCCGACCTCGGGAGGGTCGGCGTCGTCGGTGACCTCCGTGCCCGCGGCGGTGCTTCCCAGCGCCCCCACCCCGATGAGATCGATCCGTAACTCGTCGACGGGGACGTGGTTGCGTTCCAGGCGGCGACGCACGATC
>SLDB01000143.1 GCA_007125475.1 Nitriliruptoraceae bacterium
CACCGGCGGGCTGGTCCTGGCCGCCGCCGCCGCGGTCACCGGGGCCGCCGGCGCGATCGGCCCCGGCGGCGGGTGGGTGAGCTCGCTGGCGGTCGCCGGGTTGAACGCCGCGGCGATCCTCGCGCTGGTGCTGTTGGTCGACCGGCGGGTGCCGTTCGGCCTCACCGTGCCGCGGGCGGCGGTGATCACCCCGCTGATCGTGGTGCTGATCGCCCACATCTTCGCCACCGGCGGCCTGTTCCGCGGCGATCTGGTCACCGGCCTGCACACCGCCGCGCTCGGCGGTGGGGTCGCCCTGGTGATCGCCGCGCTGGCCCAGACCCGGGCCGGCGTCGCACCGGCGGTGTGGCTGGTCATCGCGGTGCACTGGTGGCCGACGTGCCTGTCACCGCTGAGCCTGGCCGGCGGGGTGTGCTGACCGGCTCAGCCGAGCTCGCGGAACTTCGCGATCTCGGCGGCGTGCCGGTCACGCTTGGCCTGGTCGCGCACCCCCAGCCCCTCCTTCGGCGCCCCGACGAGCACCCCGATCTTGCCGGCGTGCTCGTTGCGGTGGACCAGCCCGGCCGCCTCGGCGACCTCCTCCAGCGGCCGGGTCGCCGACAGCGTGGGATGGATCATCCCCAGGTCGACGAGGCGGTTCGCCTCCCACGCCTCGTGGTAGTTCGCGAAGTGCGAGCCGACGATCCGCTTCAGGCGCATCCACAGGTGGCGGTTGTCGTAGAGGTGCAGGTAGCCGGAGGTCGAGGCGCAGGTGACGATCGTCCCGCCACGGCGGCAGACGAACACCGACGCCGCGAACGTGCTCCGGCCGGGGTGCTCGAACACGATGTCGGGGTCCGCGCCGACGAGCTCGCGGATCCGTGAACCGAACCGGCGCAGCTCGGCCTCGTCGGGGACGCCGTCGTCGTCGAGGAACGTGAACCCTTCGGCACGTCGGTCGATGATGTGCTCGACCCCCAGGTCGCGCAGGACCTCGGCCTTCTGCGGCGAGGAGACCACGCACACCGGGATCCCCCCGCCGTTGAGGACGAACTGCGTCGCGAAGCTCCCGATCCCGCCGCTGGCCCCCCAGATCAGCACGACGTCGCCCTGCTTCATCCGGGCCGCGTTCTCCCCGACGAGCATGCGGTACGAGGTCGCCATCACCAACCCCAGCGACGCCGCCTCCTCCCACGCCAGGTGGGTGGGCATCGGCATCAGCTGGTTCGCCTTCACCATCGAGACGTCGGCGAGGCCGCCGAAGTTCGTCTCGAACCCCCAGATCCGCTGGGAGGCGTCGAGCATCGAGTCCTCGTGGCCCTCGGGGCCCTGCAGATCGACGTCGTTGCAGTGCACCGTCACCGCGTCACCGGGCTTGAAGCGCGTCACCCCCGGCCCGGCCCGCAGCACCACACCGGCGGCGTCCGAACCGACGATGTGGTAGGGCAGGTCGTGGCGGGCCCCCAGCTGGGACTGCCGGCCGTAGCGCTCGAGGAACCGGAACGTCGACACCGGCTCGAACAACGAGGTCCACACGGTGTTGTAGTTGATCGCCGAGGCCATCGGGGCGATGAGGACCTCCCCGGCGCCCAACGGCGGCAGCGGCACCTCCTCGACACGCAGCGTCCGCGACGGATCCTTCTCGGCCGACGGCACCCCGGCGAAGACGTCCTCGTCCTCCCGCCGGACGACGGCGGCGCGCATCGTCGCCGGGAGCGGGAGCTCACCGAGGACCTCGCCGTCGGCGCCGTCGAGGATCGCCTCGTGGATCGCGTCCATGTTCGCCGTCGTCACACCCCTACCTCCCGGACTTGTGCGTCGACGACCCCCGTCGACGACCCCGACACCGCGACGACACCGGCTGACCTCCGGTGTCGGGGCGTCACGCTACCCACCCCGGCCGCCAGGTCATGATCCGCCGCGCCCGTCGTCCGTGCCACGGCCGCCGTCACCGGGGTCGTCGGGCTCCGCCGGCCCGGCCTCGGATACCGGTGGAGGGCCGGGCTCGCGCCGGATCTCGACCACCTCGACGTCGAGCACGGCGCCCTGATCGCGACCGGCCCGCCGCCGGGGGCCGCCGGCGCCGCGCCCGCCACCGGCGACACGATTGCGGAGATGTGCCGCGACCAGACGCCGGGTCCCGCCGATCAGCAGCAGGAAGCCCACGACGTCGGTGACGAACCCGGGGGTGACCAGCAGCGTCCCACCGACGATGATGAGGGCACCCTGGGCGACCTCGTCGCCCGGCCAGCGCCCTTCGACCAGCGCCGCACGGAACTGCGCCCACGCCCGCCGGCTCTGGACCTTCAGCAGCCAGGCCCCGGCCAGGCTGTCGAGGACGAGGATCCCCAGCGTCGGCCACCCGCCGATCACGGCGCCGACCTGGAGGATCACGAAGATCTCCAGGAGCGGGACACCGACGAAGATGAGAACGAGGAGGAGCGCCATGCCGGCAGGGTACGCACCCCGCCCCCCGTCCGGGGTGCCGGGCACGGCCGGACGTCCGCCCTCCGACACCGACCGGCGGTTGCTGGCCCTGGTCCGCGGAGCACGTGGCGACCGGCGATCGGTCGTCCTCGAGGGGGTGCACGCCGTGAAGCACGCGGTGCGCTTCGCCACCGGGCTGACGGCCGTCGCCTCCCCGGACCGCGACGGCCTCGCCCGCCTCCTCGGCGAGGTGGCCCCGGACGTCGCGGCCGAGATCCTGGCACAGGTCGAGGAGGTGTCGGCGTCGACCTGGGTCCAGCTCGCCCCCCGCGGCACTCCCTCCCCGGTGCTCGCCGTGACCTCGCGACCGCAGGTCGCCGCCGGCGACGTCCTCGCCGCCGCCGGGCCGGTGCTGATCCTCGAACACCCGCGCCACCTGGGCAACGTCGGGGCGGTGATCCGGGTCGCGGCCGCCGCGGGGATCGCCGGAGTCCTCGTCGTCGGGGACGCCGACCCCTACCACCCGACGGCGGTCCGCGGGGCCGCCGGGCTGCAGTTCGCCCTCCCGGTGGCCCGCAGCGCCGAGGTGCCGGAGACCACGCGCCGGATCGTGGCCCTCGACGGCGGCGGCCGACCGGTCCGGGCCGGCGACATCGGTGACGACGTCGCGCTGGCCGTCGGCACCGAACGGGCCGGGCTCTCCGAGGCCCTGCGCTCGCGCGCGGTGGCCCGCGTGGCGGTGCCGATGCGCCCGGGGGTGTCGAGCCTGAACCTCGCTACGGCCGTCGCCGTCGCGGTGTACGCCGGGCGGTGACGCCCGGGGGGATCCCGCCGGGGGCGGTGACGCCCGGGCGGTGACGCCGGGTGGCTACCGCAGCGGTGCCGGCGCGAGGGCCGGCGTCAGGCGCCGGTTCACCGCGTCGAGGGTGGCACGCATCACGGCCCGCTCGAGGTCGCCGCGGACCAGCGAGCACCCGACCAAAGTCTCCTCGTCCCGCTCGGAGAGGTAGGTCAGCAGCACGTTCACGGTGGCGGTGTCCTGGGCGGGCGCGACCTGCGAGACCGAGTCCACACCGAGGACCAACGTGGTGTTGGACAGGTCCCTCAGCGCCGCCACGGTGGCCTCGGCGACCCCCCGGAGCACCCCGCGGGTGGTCGGCACGGCCCGGACGCGGCCGATCGCCTCGACGCCGTTGAGGTGCAGGATCGCGGTGACCTCGGCCTCGGAGACCCCCCGGCGCACGTCCAGGTCACGGATCCTCGGGCGGGGCTCGGCGGTGGTGACCGGGGACCGGGACCGCTCGCGACGCAACTCCTCGCCCCCGGGGTGCACCTGATCACCCGCACCGGCCGACGACGCACCGGCCCCCGATCCACTCGCGACACGGCCGGGAGGCTCGGCGCCGACATCGGCATCGGCGCCGAAGCCACCGGTGAGATCGATCGTCTCCCGGATCGTCTCACCGGGTGCCTCCCGGGTCGTCTCACCGGGTGTCTCACCGGGTGTCTCCGGCGTCGTCGCGGCCGCCGCCGGCCCCGGTTGCATCCCCACCGGCTCGGGCACGCGCCGGGGCTCATCGCCGGTCTCGACGTCCCACCCGGGGGCGCTGGATGCGGCCTCCTCGGTGCGCTCGGTGCGCTGGTCACGCTGGGGGCCACCGGCAGCCGGTGCGGGCGTCGCGGCCTGTCTGGTCGCCGACACGTCGACGTCCAGACCCAGCGAGTCGTGGGTGCCGGAGGGGGCCGCCGACGCGGTGGCCGGCGCGGCGGCCGCAGCGGGATTCGGCGCGGGATCCGGATCAGCTTCCACAGCGGCATCCGGCACGGCCGCCGCCGCAGCATCCGCAGCACCTGGCGCGGCTCCCGACGCGGCATCAGGAGCGGCAGCCGGTGCGTCCGTCTCGGCCTCGCCTGCGGGGGCCGGGTCGTCGACGGTGACACCGGCGTGGATCGCGGCAGGGTCCAGCGCGATCCCGAAGCGCTCCCGCAGCGTCGCCGCCACGGCCCACGCCACGCGCTCGGCGTCCTCAGCCGGGTGCAGCCGGATACGCAGGCGCCCGCGACCCGTGTCCGACGCGCGGGTGACCACCGCCTCGGCGACGCCGGTGACCGAGGCGATCGCCCGCTCGACCTCGGCGTCGGTGGGCAGCGATCCGGTCGGTGACGCGTCCATCGTTGTGGCCTCCTCGGCCGCCGACCTGACCATATCCTGCACCCGCAGACCAAGTCCTGCGTGCAAACCGCACCCCCCGGACAACTCGGACCCGCGGCCCGGTACCGGCTGCGGCGGACGGGGGTCCTCCACCGTCCGGCCGTGCCCGGCACCAGTAGCTGCGGGGCGGGGCGTCGACGGAGCGTAGCGGTACACCGGTGCGACCCGTCGGTGAACCTTCACGAAACGTGGCCACATGACCACTCTGGGCGCCAAAGTGTGCGCTGCACGCTCTCGAAGTGCGGTGAGGCCGGCCCGGTGGGCACG
>SLDB01000141.1 GCA_007125475.1 Nitriliruptoraceae bacterium
GCACCAGCATCGCGACGCGCTGCCAGAACAGGATGCGTGGTGGCGCGACGGTGATCCCACGCAAGGTGGGCGACTCGTCGCGGACGGTCGGTGGAGCGGTGAGCTGAGCCACGGACACCTCTACTCGGGAGTGGTGGACGTCTCTCCGGACCGCGGCGCAGCCCGGGACTCCCGCTTACGTTGTCGTAACTTACGCTACCGTAGCCTCAGAAGCGAACCTTCTTGCGTCAGGACGCATCGCCTGCACGGTCGGCGCACACCCGCCTCCGGGCTGTGGCATGGCCGGCCGACGCACCTGCGCCGGCACCGTGACCCGGTCGGGCGACGCGCTGACGCCGGTACCGCGACCCGGTCGGGCGACGCGCCTGCGCCGGTATCGCGACCCGGTCGGGCGACGCGCTGACCCCGGTACCGTGCCGCGGTCGACCCCAGGACCCGCACCGTGACCGACCCCTCCCCGGACCCCGTCCCCGCTCCCCCGCCGGATCGGGCACCCGGTGGGTCCGCGAACCGGGCCGGGCCGCCTCGTGCCCCGGAACCCACCAGCCCCGACTCCCCCGCACCGCGGCCCACGCCCTCGACGTTGTCGGCCGCGCAGCGCCGTGTCGTCGAGGACGGCGAACGCACCATGATCGCCGTCCTCGACGAGTTGCGCGGCTGGCTCCTCGACGTCAGCGGGGACATGGACTCGTCCCCGAAATCCGATGGCACACCGGTGACCTTCGCTGACCGCGAGGTCGACCGGATCCTCACCGAGCGCCTCGCCGACCGGTTCCCCGGGCACGGCGTCCTCAGCGAGGAGCAGCAGACCCGCGCGCCCGAGACCGAATGGACCTGGATCGTCGACCCCATCGACGGCACCTCGAACTTCACGGCCCGTCTGCCGTACTGGTGCATCTCGATCGCCCTCGCCTGCAACGGCACCCCCGTGCTCGGGATCATCGACGCCCCGGTCCTGGGCAGCCGCTACTCGGCGACGCTGGGCGGGGGCGCAACGGTGGAGACCCGCACGACCTCGCTCGCTGGACGCAGCGACCAACCCCGACGACGACCACTCCGGGTCCGCGGTGAGGTCGCCTGGTGGGACCGCCGGAACCGCCACATCCCGGTGATGCTCACCACCGGAACGGCCCGGCGGGCCCGGGCCGCGGGCGTACGACTCAACGCCCGGGTGATGGGCTCGGTCGCCCTCGACCTCGCCGCCGTCGCCGACGGTGTCGCCGCGGCCTCGATCGCGATGGTCCCCCGGGTCTGGGACATCGCGGCCGGTTCCCTGCTGGTGGCCGAGGCCCGCGGGAGCGTCGTCACCGTCGACGGTGATCCGCTGCTGCCGATGCGTCCGGGGGTCGAGCAGCAGCCCCGATCGGCGGTCACCGCGGCCGGTCCGAACGAGCGCTACACACGCCAGTTCGCCGAGCGACTCCTCGCTGACCGCTGAGCCCGGCTGCCTCCGGCCCGACCGGGCGCCGCGCTCTCCTGCGTGCGGGGCGTCGCAGCGGGATCAACCACACCCGACGCGAAACCGGTCGGACTACCCTCGACGCGTGCCGTGACCTGCCACCTCGACGAGCGCCCCGTCCCCGTCCCGGCGGCTGCAGGAGCGAGGATTCGATGGCCACCGAGGTCGGGGACGCCGGCGATCACCCCGGTGCCATGGGCGCCACGGCTTCGGCCTCCGTCGACCGCAGCCTCCACGAAGCCGGCGAACGGGTACGTGCCCTCTTCGACCAGGCACCGATCGGGGTCGCGGTGGTCTCGCTCGACGGTGTGATCCTCGAGGCGAACAACGCCCTGTGCGTCTTCCTGGACCGGCCCCGCGAGGCGGTGGTCGGGGAGTCGACCATCGCCCTGACCCACCCGGACGACGTCGCCGACGACCTCGTGTACGGCCGCAGTGCCATCGAGGGGACGCACCACGACCCGCTGCTCAAGCGGTTCGTTCGCCCCGACGGAAGCATCGTCTGGGGGGAACTCACCCTCTCCACCATCCATGATCCCGCCGGTGAACCGGAACGTCTCCTCGGCCAGGTCGTCGACGTCACGTCGAGGGTCGATCAACAGGAAGGCCTGCAGCGTGCCCAGGAGGCGGAGGCAGCCGCCGTCGAGCGTCTCGCCAACCTCGACCGGGCCAAGAGCACCTTCCTCACCGCCGTCTCCCACGAGCTGCGCACACCACTGACCGTCGTGCGCGGGATGGCGTCGACGCTCTACAACCGCAGCGATGAACTCGACGAGCCGACCCGCCGGAGGTTCGCCGCAGCGATCCACAGCAACGCCGACCGGCTCACCCAGCTCCTCAACGACCTGTTGGACGTCGATCGGGTCACGCGCGTCGGCCACCACATCACCCGTCAACGATTCGACGTTGTCGACCTCGTCGGGTCGGCGATGCGCACCTCCACCATCGCTGACCGGGTCACCCTGGACGCCCCCGCCACCCTCGTCGTCGACGCCGATCCGATCGAGATCGAGCGGATCGTCACGAACCTGGCGACGAACGCCGAGAAATACGCCCCCCAGGGCGACGTCCGCGTGGTCGTCACCGCCCGAGACGACGGCGGTTTCCGCCTCGAAGTCGTCGACGAGGGGCCGGGCATCCCCGCCGGCGAGCTCGAACGCGTCTTCGAGCCGTTCCACCGCCTCGACAATCACTCTCCGCGCCCCGGCACCGGTGTCGGGCTCACCCTCGTCGCCGAGTTCACGCGGCTTCACGGAGGGAGGGCGTGGGCCGAGCCGAGGGAGGACGGTGCGCACTTCGTCGTCGACATCCCGGGCGGGCCGCTCCCGCGGACGCAGGCGAAGGCACGGGACATCCGTTGACCACCCGGATCGGGTGAAGGCCGAGACCGCACCCACCCGGCCGGTACCGAGCGACCGCCGACCGAGCCGTCGGATCCCGCGCCGACCGCCGACCGAGCCGTCGGATCCCACGCCGACCGCGGGCGACGAGGTGGCACGCGGGATGTCGGCGACCCCACGGGCAACGAGGTGGCACGCGGGATGTCGGCGGCCCCGGGGGATGTCGGCAGCCCCGGGGGATGTCGGCAGCCCCGGGGGATGTCGGCAGCCGTGAACCGCGGACGCCGCCCACCTTCGGGCCGCGAGTCGCCGGCGCCCCCGTCAACACCCCATACAAGAACTCCGTCATCCGAACACTTGTTCGACTACACTTGTCGCAGAATCGAGGCAGAGGAAGGCTGGGTGAGCGAACCCACACGGGTGTACGTGGCAGAGCGCCACCCCATCATGCACGGGCCAGCGCCACGTACCTGCCTCGGATCCCGATCAGCCGTCCACGCGGACTCGGCACCTGGTCCAGGCGCGCCGGTTGAGCACCGAAGTGCCGCAGGACACCCTGCCGGTGCACGACACGAGCGCAGCGCCGCCATCCACGGGGGACCATCCACGAATCGGCCACCCGACGATCGACCTGCGTTCTCGACCACCCAACGTCGGGTCCGCGTGAGCCCGTGGATCGTCGCGGAGAACCGCGCCACCGGATGGGGACCTCCGCGTCGGCCGGCTTCGACGACCGACACGCCGCCGTCACAAGCATCGGCGCCGCCAACGCCAATGCCACCGACACCGGCACCGTCCCGGACGAGCGCAGCCAGCTCCACCGTGCGCGACACGCCCACCGCACGGGCGGAGACCGCGGAGACCCAGGGCGCCACGGCGACCGCAGACGACGTGCGCGGCGGACAGCCGGGCGCCCGCGCGGCCGTGGCCGGGCTGGAAGCCGCCGTCGATGCGGTCGCCGGAATTGATGTCGCCGGGTTCGATGACGTGCAGGTCACCGAGTTCCTGGCGGCGATCCGCCGGCCGTTGGATCGGCTCACCGCGGTGCGTACGCAGCTGGCGGGTGAGGTCACCCGCCGTACGGTCGCCGCCACCCCGGCCGACCGCCGCGGCGGTGCCCGACGTCGCGCCCAACGCGAGATCGCTGACAAGACCGGCATGACCGCCTCGGAAGCCAAGCGAACCTCCGAGGCCGGCAGCTTCCTGGACCATCATGCCGACACCGCTGAAGCCTTCGCCCAGGGCGAGCTGCGCGAGGACCACGTCCGCCTCATCGGTGACGCGATGAAGGAACTCATGCATCTGAGCCCCCAGCGTCGTCAGGTGATCGAGGCGGAACTGTTGGCGCTGGCGCGCACCCGTGACGCCGTGGCGTTCGGCCGTGAGGTGCGTCGCATCACCGCCCGTGAAGCCCCCGTCGACGCCGCCGTCGCCGCCCGCCGTCGGCACATGAAGCGCTCCGTGCGCGTCACCGACACCGACGACGGTGGGCTGGCGTTCTCCGGACTGCTCTACGGCGTGCAAGCCGAAACGGCACGTGTGGCCCTGGACGCGTTCCGACGACCCGACACCCCCGGCGAACACCGCAGCCCGCAACAGCGCACCGCCGACGGGTTCGAACAGCTCTGTGCCGCCGCGTTGCGTGCCAACGAAGCCCCGGCACAACACGGCTCCCGCCCCCAGGTCCTCGTGGTGGTGTCAGCGGACGAACTGGCCGCCGAACACGGCCAGGCCCGATTCGCCTCCGGCCAGCCCGTCGCCATCAGCGAGATCCGACCCCTGCTGGCCGACAGCACCTTCGGCCGGATCCTGATGTCAGCCAACAGCACCCCGCTCGAAGCCGCCGTGATGTCCCGCGCCGTCCCCGCCGGGTTGTGGCGTGCCCTCGTGGTCCGTGACGGTGGGTGCACCTGGGAGGGTTGCGACGCACCGGCAGCGTGGTGCGACGTCGCACACGGACACCACCCCTTCCGCGACCGCGGACAGCTCGGCCCCAACAACGCCGCCCTGCTCTGCCGACGCCACCACCGCCAATTCGACAACAACGGATGGCACATCCACATCGACGGGAACCAGGTCCGCTACC
>SLDB01000370.1 GCA_007125475.1 Nitriliruptoraceae bacterium
CGTTGTGACGGGGTGAGGCGCTCGTACCGTGACTCGTGCTGCCACACCAACGCGACGCCCCTCGTGGCAGGACCCCAACGGCACAGGAGGATCCCATGAAGATCCGCAGCCGCTCGACCCGCACGACGATCGCGGCGGTCTCCGTCGGCGCACTCGCCCTCTTCGGCTGCGACGACGGAGTCGACGACGGCCTCGACGACGGCCTCGGCGACGACACCGGTGTCGAGGAGCCGGACGACCTCGAGGACGGCGACACCGTCGACAGCGACGAAGACGCCGACCTGCCCGACGACGACGCGACGATGGATGACGGCCTCGATGACGACGACGAGGTGTAGGTCTCCGCACCGGTGACGGGGTGAGGTCCCCGTCACCAGCGCGTCCACAGGTGCCCCGCTGCCGCCGATCCGTTCGGTGGAAGCGGGGCACCGCCGTGTCGAACCTCACCGCTGACGGTCGCCCCCGGGTGTGGCCGATCACGACGGAAGCTACGGTGCGAACCGGTCGACTCCGACCACGCAGCGACCGCGGGGAGGTTCACAGTGGTTGATCACGAGCCCCTGCGCTTCGGCCTCACCCTCGGGAACCGCGACCTGGTGCACGGCACGGTCAGCGTCGCTGATCTGTTGGCGATGGCCGAGCGCGCCGAAGCCAGCGAACACATCGACGGTGTGTGGGTCGGTGATTCGCTGTTGGCCCAGCCACGCCTGGAGTCGATCGCGCTCCTCGCGGCGCTGTCGGCCCGGACTCGTCGGGTGACGCTGGGAACGGCCTGCATGGGCAGCTTCCCGCTGCGCGACCCGGTCCTCCTCGCCGATCAGTGGGCGAGCCTGGACCACCTCGCCGGGGGGCGCACCGTGCTCATCGCCTGCACCGGCGGCCGCAGCGGCGCCGCCGACGTGGAGGCCCGCAACCTCGGTGTGCCGCACGACCAGCGGCGATCCCGGATGCTCGAGGGCATCGAGGTGATCCGCCGATTGTGGCGGGAGGACGAGGTGACGTTCGAGGGACGCCACCACCACCTCGATGGTGTCACCGTGCGCCCGAAGCCACGGCAGCCGCACTGCCCGATCTGGGTGGCCTCCAACCCCGCCGGGTCCTCGGAGGACGCCCTTCGCCGCTCACTGGCCGGGATCGCCCGGGTCGCCGACGGCTGGATGACGCACACGGTCGCCCCGGAGGAGTTCACACACCGCTGGACGATCTTCACGGAAGCGGCGTTGCAGCACCGCGAGGACGACCCCGACGGCGATGAACGGCCAGAACCCGGGAACGTGCTCTACCACAACATCCACGTCCATCCCGACCGCGAGGTGGCGATCGCGAACGCGAAGGCCTACCTCGACCGGTACTACGGGGTCGACACCCCGCGCGAGAAGGTCCTGCGCTCCAGCGCCGTCGGCGACGTCCGGGCGTGCGCCGACAATCTCGCCGCGTTCCGTGGCAGCGGCGTGCAGCAGATCACGTTGCGGCTCTGTGGTGACGACCCGGTCGAGCAACTCGCTGTGGTCCTCGACGAGGTCCTGCCGCTCGTGGCCGGCGGAGACGGACCGGCCGGCTGACGACGCGCACAACTCGTGCGACGAAACGGTGCGACGGAACCGCCGGGTGGTCCGCGCCGTGCGCCGGCGTCCTATGGTGCTCCCGCGAACCGACCACGGGAGGAACCATGGAGACGATCGAGTTCCGTGTCGAGGATGGGGTCGGCACCATCACCCTCGACCGACCGGACCGCCTGAACGCGTTCACCGAGGTGATGGGCCGGGAGCTCATCGAGGTGTTCGACGAGATCGACGCCGACGACGCGGTCCGGGCCGTCGTCGTGACCGGCCGTGGCCGGGGGTTCTGCGCCGGAGCCGACCTCGAAGGTGGCGGGAGATTCGACTACGGCGAGGAGGACCGGCGTGACGGCGGCGGGTTGGTGACCCTGCGGATCTACGAGTGCCTCAAGCCGGTGATCGCCGCGATCAACGGCCCGGCAGTCGGGGTCGGGGTGACGATGACGCTCCCGATGGACATCCGACTGGTGGCCCGTGGGGCGAAGCTCGGCTTCGTGTTCAGCCGGCGCGGGATCGTCCCAGAGGCGTGTTCGTCGTGGTTCCTCCCGCGCGTCGTCGGCATCAGCCAGGCGATGGAGTGGGTCGCCACCGGACGTGTCTTCGACGCCGAGGAAGCCCTCGACGGGGGGCTGGTTCGGAGCATCCACGAACCCGACGAGCTCCTCGACACCGCCTACGCCCTGGCCCGTGAGATCGCCGACAACGCCGCCCCCGTCTCGGTGGCCATGAGCCGGCAGATGTTGTGGAAGATGCTCGGCGCCGACCACCCGATGGAGGCCCACAAAGTCGACTCGCGGGCGATGCAGGGGCTCGGGAAGTCACCCGACGCCTACGAGGGCGTCCAGGCGTTCCTGGAGAAGCGACCCGCCCGGTTCACGATGGGTCCGAGCTCCGACATGCCGTCGATCTACCCGTGGTGGGAGGAACGGCGGTTCACCTGATCCGCACGGCCGTGACCGGAAGACCGGTTCGCCTCATCCGCACGGCCGTGACCGGAAGACCGGTTCGCCTCATCGACACGGCCGTGACCGGAAGACCGGTTCACCTCATCCGCACGGCCGTACCCGGAAGACCGGTTCGCCTCATCCGCACGGCCGGCGCCGATGAGGACCGTCAGCCGCCCGATGACCGCACCACGTCGGGCGCGGTGCGCCGTCACTGACCACGCTTCCACCGGAAGTAGACGTAGAGGTGCCCGGAATTCGACGGGTCCTTGTCGATGCGGTGATAGCGGGCTTTGACGTCCTTGCGGTCGAGGAACCGCAGGACACGGTTCTTCAGCGCACCACTGCCCTTGCCGCAGATGATCTCGAGCTGTTTGGCCTTCCGGGACTCGGCTTCGTCCATCGCCTCCTGCAGCGCGGCGTCGATCTTCCCGCCCTGGTTGAAGATGGGGTGCAGGTCGAGGGTGAGGTTCCGCGACGACATCGACACCTCCGACATCGACGAGTGCGCGACACCGGTGACGGCCGCACCGGCTTCAGGCCGGACGTCCCGATGGTCGATCCGGATCCGCTCAGATCCGCTCCGGATCGTACGAGGACGCGGTCACCCCTGCAGCCCTGCAGGCAGGGAAGCATTCGACCGCCGACGAACCTGCGACCGAACCCCCCGATGCGAGCTACCGGCGCCGGAACAGCTTGACCACCAACCACACGACGGCGACGACGGATCCGGCCATGACCGCACGATTCACGTCGACGGCCGGTCGCCACCGGACCGAACCGTCACTGATCTCGTACACCCCGGCAGGCCGGGCGTGCAGGCCGTACCCGGCGCCCTGGCCTTCCTGTCCCTCGTCATCACGCCCGACTCCCCCACCACCGGCCCCGCACACCGAGGCGACGGGGACGACCGTGACACCGTCACGCTCGTAGGGCTCACCGAACACGCGTCGGACGGTCAGCCATTCGTCCGCCTTCGAGACCAACTCATCCAGGATCATCTCCACACCTCCGAGTCAGGGACGTCCACCCAAGCGCACCGGCGCGCCGCCTGCAGCATCGCTCACCGAACGGGTTGGGCACAGCGTGCCGTGCCCGCCCCCCGACGTGCCAGGGGGCGTCACAGCCTCGCGACGTTCACCAAGACCAGGACGACACCGGCGGCGACGACGGTCGCACCACCGAGGACGGGGACGGCGTCGGCGATGGTCGCGAGCACCGGGTGACGGGCGGCGCCCCGCCGCAGCCCCCCTCGCCCAGCCAGGACCATCAACCCGATCACCGCCAGCGTCAGGGCCAGACCGGCGCTGAACGCCGCCACCAGCGCCAATCCGTACCCGCTGCGGCCGATCGCCAGGGCGGTGACCAGGACCGCGAACGCCGCAGGACTCGGGAGCAACCCACCCGAGGTCGCCAGCGCGATCACGCCCGTTCGCGACATCGGCTGCACCCCTGCCGGGAGGTCGTGCGCGTGCGATCCGTGCCCGGCGGACCCGTGCGCGTGCGATCCGTGCCCGGCGGACCCGCCACCGTCCGCTGCTCCGTGCGGCTGCCGGCGCCGCCGCCGGTCGCGCACCTGCCGGACCACGATCACCGCCCCGACCGCCGTGATCGCCGCGGCCGACACCAGGCCGAGGGTCGCGTTCAACGTGGGTGAGTCGGGAACGCGGGCCGTGAGGTGGAACACGATCCCGAGGACGAGGACCGACCCGGTGTGCATCAGTGCCACGATCCCGCCGAGGGCGAACGCGTCGCGGGCACGGCCCTGCGAGCTGGCGAGGTACCCACCGATGAGCAACTTGCCGTGACCGGGGCCCAGGGCGTGCATGGCACCGACTCCGGCCGCAACCGCCAGCGCGATCAGCTGCAGAAGCGGGCTCGCCGAAGCATCGTCCACCAGTCGCAGCATCGCGGCCCGTGCGCCCGGATCATCGAACCGATCCAGGACGGCGAGCGCGGCGACGGCGACCGACGCGATCACCGCCCCCGCCGTGACGATCCCCGGCGCCACCACCCCAGCACCCCGGCGACGCCGGCGATCACCCCCGCGAGCCCGACCCACAGCCCAACCGGGACGGGGTCGCCTCCGGCGGAACCGGAACCATCGACGGCAGCGGCGAAGTCCCACCCGTGTTCCGGTTCAGCGGCGGTGTGCACCGCGTACCGGGTACCGCCGTCGACGCTGAACGTCCGGTAGGCCGGGTCCAGCTCGTGAAGCGCCGTCACGCGCAGATCCACGTCCTCGACCGTCTCCGGGCAGGTGAACCGAAGCTCGGCACCGTCGGCGAGGAAGTCGGCGGCCGGCTCCGCCTCGCCACGACACGACACGCCGTCCTGACGGACCTCGATGTGCTCGAGCAGGTACTCA
>SLDB01000078.1 GCA_007125475.1 Nitriliruptoraceae bacterium
GTGGCTCGGCCCCCGGGACCCGCGAGGCGGCCGCCCTCGGGCCGTGGGGTCGGGTGAAGGTGTGCCACGCGGTGGTGCTCAGCGGTGGGTCGGCGTTCGGGCTCGCGTCGGCCGACGGAGCCGTGCGGTGGGTCGAGGAGGCCGGTGAGGGCTACCCCACCGCGCTGGGTCGGGTCCCGATCGTCGGCGCGGCGATCGTGTTCGACGACGCCGTCGCCCACCCCGACGAGCGTCCGGGGGCCGCCGCCGGGTACGCCGCGTGCGCCGCCGCCACCGCCGACGAGCCACCCGAGGGCGGTGTCGGCGTCGGTGCCGGGTGCACGGTGGCGAAGGTCGGCGGGCTCCCCGGGGCGTGGCGGAGTGGTCAGGGTCGGGCGGTACGCCGCTCCGGCGACCTCGTCGTCGGGGCGATCGTGGCGAACAACGCCGTCGGGGAGGTCACCGGCGAGGACGGTGGGTGGCTGGTGCGCTCGACGGCGGGCGGTGACCGACGCCCGACGGCACCTGACGCGCCGGCGGACGGAGGCTTGCGCTCGATGAGGCCCGACGCGCCGGCGGACGGCGGGGTGCGCTCGATGCGGCCTGACGCGCCGGCGGACGGAGGTCCGACGGCGAACACCGTGATCGGGTGCGTGGTCACCAACGCCCGCCTCGACAAGCGCGACGCCCACCGGGTCGCCGACCTCGCCCACTCGGGGACGGCGCGGGCGATCCGCCCGGCGCACACCGTGGCCGACGGCGACGCGCTGTTCTGCCTGGCGACCGGGGCCGTCACCGCTTCGCTGGACCTCGTCGCCGCGCTCGCCGCCGACGTCGTCGAGGAGGCGGTGCGCCGAGGGCCGTCGGCCGCTACCGGGCGCGACGGGCTCCCCGGGCTCGGTGACACGTCCCGGTGAGCCGGCCCGGTGACCCGCTGGCCGCGGCCGGCCCGGGCGAACCGGCCTCAGGGTCTGCTGCGGTGAGCCGGCCCGGTCGACGCCCCCGGACGCGCACCACCGGACGCCACCTGTGCGGCGGGTGCGCGCTGGACGGCCACCACGGCGTGGCGCGTGCGCGGTCAACGGGCACGACTCTGCGCCCCCACGGATCGTGGGTAGGGTCCCGCGCGTCCGGATGCGTCGGGGACCGACGGATCCGGCCCGCCGCGACCCACGCCGCGGCGCCGATCCGCCATCCGAGCGAGCGAGGCGACTGGTGGGCAACACGCGTACGCGGCCGGCTCCCCTCGGGGGGGCGTCTGCCCGCACCCCGCGCGAACACCAGCGCGCGGTGCGCGAGTGCACCTCCTGTGCGTTGTACGCCGGCCGGACCTCGGCCGCGGTCGGTGACGGTCCCGCCGACGCCCGCCTCGTCGTCGTCGGGGTCGTGCCCCGTCGGCACGAGGACCTGCAGGGCGCGGCCCTCGCCGGTGCGCCGCGCAACGTCCTCGACGCCGCGCTGTCGCACGCCGGGATCGGCGACGACGAGGTCCGGGTCACCACCCTGGTGCGGTGCCGCCCGCCCGATGACCGCCCACCGGCCTGGGAGGAGATCCGGGCCTGCGCCGGCCACCTCACCGCGGAGCTCGACATGGTCGCCCCCGAGGTGATCGTCAGCCTCGGTCCACTCACCACCTCGGTGCTGCTGGGGCGTCCGGTCCCGTTCGAGCGCGTCGCCGGGTACCGCCTCGACATCCGTGACGGGGTGACCCTGATCCCGACCCACCACCCCAGCGACGTCGTCCGCGGCCTCCCCAAGGCGGCGACGGCGATCCGACGCGACTTCGCCGTCGCCCGGGCCGTCCTCGACGGGCGGATGGCCACCGGGGCCCAGGCGCTCTCCGAGCTGCGGTCCAAGCTCGTCGCCCAGGGGTCAGTGCCGGGTGGGGCGCCGCCTCCACCCGGGCGGAGCGACGTCGATGAGCGGGGTCCGCCTCGAGCTGTGCTCCGACTCGCCGGAGACGACCCGGAGGATCGCCGCCGCCCTGGCCGACGTCCTGGTCGCCGGTGACGTCGTCGCGCTCTCCGGTGAGCTCGGTGCCGGCAAGACCTGCTTCGTGCAGGGCGCGGCCTCGGGCCTGGGTGTCGCCGACGCCGTGACCTCACCGACGTTCGTCCTCGTCCGCACCTACGCCGGCCGCGTGACGCTGGTGCACGCCGACGTCTACCGGCTGCACACCCTGCAGGACGTCCACGACCTCGGTGACGAGGTCCTCGCCCCCGACGCGGTCACCATGCTCGAGTGGGGCGACGCGGTCGCCGCGCTCCTCCCCGACGACCGCCTCGAGGTGGAGATCCTGCACGACCCCGACGACGAGGACGCGCGCAGACTGCACCTGCAGGCGTACGGTACGTCGTGGACCGCGAGGGCCACGGCGCTCGAAGAGGCCACGGCGGCGTGGCGCTGACCTCCGCCGCGGCGCCGGCGGTACCGGGGCCCGGCCCCGGGGCGGTGGCACCCCGGCGACGCCCCCGCCACCAGCCGCGTCGGCACCGTCCCACGGAGAAGCACTGATGCTCGTCCTCGGACTGGAGACCTCGACGTCGCGCTCGTCGGTCGCGCTCGTCGACGCCGACCGTGTCGTCGCCTCCGCCAGCCTCGGGATCCCCCGTCGCCACGGCGAGTTCATCGCCCCGGCGATCCGGTTCTGCCTCGAACAGGCCCAGATCGACGTCGAGCGCATCGGCGGCGTCGCCGTCGGCGTCGGCCCCGGGCTGTACACCGGGCTGCGGGTGGGGATCGCCACCGCCCAGACCTTCGCGGCGGGGTTGCACCTGCCGGTGGTGGGGCTGAGCGGTCTCGATGTCCTCGCTTTCCAGGTCCGCTCGACGAGCCGTCCGATCTGCGCCGCGATCGACGCGCGGCGCGGCGAGGTGTTCTGGGCGTTCTACCGCTCGTCACCGGGCGGTGTGCAGCGTGAGGGCGAGCTGATGATCGGCCGCGCCGAACAGCTCGCGGCCGAGATCCAGTCCTACGGCGAGGACGTCCTCGTCGTCGGTGACGGCGCGTTGACTCACCGCGAGGTGCTGGCGGAGACCGACGCGATCCTGGGTGGGACGGCGAACGGGTGGCCGGAGGCCGCCGGCCTCGCCGAGCTCGCCCTCCCCCGGTTCGTGCGCGAGGAGACGATCCGCCCCGATCAGCTCCGGCCGATCTACCTGCGACAGGCCGACGCCCGGATCGGCTGGGAGGTCCGGGGGCGTCTCCGTGGCGGCGTCGGTGCCGCCGGCGCCGACGGTGCCGACGGTGCCGACGAGGCCTCGACGTCGTGAGGGCCACGTCGCCACCGGTGCCCCTCACCACCCTCGACCCCGCGTCGGCGACCGAGGCGTGGGCGCTGGACCGCGCCGCTTCACCGGACGCCTGGAGCCTGCCGGTGTGGCGCGAGGAGCTCGGCCGCGGAGACCGCCGCTACCTCGGCGTCCACACCGACCGGCTGATCGGGCTGGCGGGGTGGGCCGACCTCGCCGGCGAGGCCCACCTGATGTCGGTCGTCGTCGCTGACCGCGAACGCCGCCGCGGGCTCGGTGCCCGCCTGGTCGCCGGGGTGCTCGCCGACGCCGCGGCGCACGGGGCGTCGGCGGTGACCCTCGAGGTGCGTCGCTCCAACACCGCCGCCCGCGCCCTGTACCGTCGTGCCGGGTTCGTCGACGCCGGCGTGCGCCCCCGGTACTACGCCGACGGCGAGGACGCCGTCGTCCTCTGGAGGAGGTGAGGACGTGCTGGTCCTCGGGATCGAGACGTCGTGCGACGAGACCGCGGTCGGGATCGTCGAGGACCGATTCACGCTGCAGGCGAACGTGATCGCCTCCCAGGTCGAGCTGCACGCCCCCTACGGCGGTGTCGTGCCGGAGGTCGCCGCCCGTGCACACCTCGACCAGATGCTGCCGACGGTCGAGACGGCGCTGGCTCACGCCGGCGCCCGGATCGGCGACATCGACGCGGTCGCGGTGACCTCCGGGCCGGGTCTGATGGGGGCGCTGCTGGTCGGGGTCTCCGCCGCCAAGGGGATCGCGCTCGCCCACGACATCCCCCTGGTCGGGGTGAACCACCTGCGGGCCCATGTCGAGGCGAGCCAGCTCGAGCACGGTGAGCTCGAACCGCCGCTGGTCGCCCTCGTCGTCTCCGGCGGTCACACCTCGATCGTGGTGATGGAGCCGGACGGGGGGTTCCGCCAGCTCGGTTCGACGATCGACGACGCGGCCGGGGAGGCGTTCGACAAGATCGCCCGGTTCATCGGGTTGGACTTCCCCGGCGGTCCGGAGATCGACCGTCTCGCCCGCGGCGGCGACCCGGAGGCGTACGCGTTCCCCCGGGCGCTGATGGACGCCTCCTACGACATGTCGCTGTCGGGGCTGAAGACGGCCGTGATCCGTGAGCTGCGGCGGATGGAGGCCGCCGGTGTCGAACCGGACCTCGCCGACGTCGCCGCCTCGTTCCAGGAGGCGATCGTCGACGTGCAGGTCCTCAAGACGCTCCGGGCCGCCGCCGACGAGGGTCTCGACCAGGTCGTCCTCGCCGGGGGTGTCGCCGCGAACTCCCGGTTGCGGGAACGCTTCACCCAGGAGTGCGACGTGAACGGTCAGCGCCTCATCATCCCGTCGGTGCCGCTGTGCACCGACAACGGGGCGATGGTCGCCGCATCGGGGTCGAACCTGCTGGCCGCCGGGGTGACCTCTGAGCTGTGCCTGGCCGCGGACCCGAACCTGGCGCTGGCCGGGTGAACCTCCCGGAGATGTTCGACCGGTTCACCCCACGGTTGAAGTGGCGGCGGGTCGGGAGCGGGGAGCTGCCGACGGTGGCGGCGCGCCTGGAGTCGTGGCCGGCGTCACCGTCGGGGGCGGCCCGGCACGCGTTCGCGCTCGCGA
>SLDB01000169.1 GCA_007125475.1 Nitriliruptoraceae bacterium
CGTACCCACCGGCGAAGTCGGCGACCAACGGCAGGAACAGATCCGCCGAACGCGGGCTGTTCAGGTTGAACGCGACGGTGTTGTCGCCCTCACCGAGCTCGATGCTCGAGACCACGGCGTAGTCACCGGTGAACGCCGCACGATCCGGGTCCATGGTCTTCTGATACGACTCGACCACCATCTCGGGGGTGAGCTCGTAGGCATCCCAGTCCGGACCGTCGTGGCACATCACGCCTTCACGGATCTCGAACTCCCAGGTCTGTGTCCCGTCTTCGTTGGGCTCGGGAGCCTCGGGGACCTCGGTGGCGATCGCCGGCTCGAAACCCTCCCCCATGTCATTGGGGACGTAGCGCACCAACCCCTCGAACGCCGTCAGCAGGATCTGACGGTCCATCCCGGTGTTGGCGAACTGCGGGTCGGACAGCGCCATGTCGGCAGCGAACCCACCCATACGGAAACGGCGACGCTCCGTATCGGGGGCGGCCTCTTCATCGTCGTCCGGCGTAGCGTCGTCATCCGGGTCGGCGTCGTCGTCAACCACGACGTCGTCGTCGTCCGGGTCGGCCTCGACGTCGTTGTCGTCAGGCGCACAGGCCGCCGCGATCATCGCGAGCGCCAGCAGCATCATCAGCGGGCGGAAATATCTTGGCATTCGTTTCACTCTGGTCTCCCGACTCGAGTACGAGTTCAGCGGGCGACGCGCGGCGGCGCCACGACGTCACAGACATCGACCACTCGTGCTTCCCAACACCTGGTGTTCTTCACCGGGCCGCCGGCGAGCGGTCTCCCGAATGCCGGCACCACGATCGAAAGGACGATGTACGACCGGGAGCGTAGGCCGTCGGTGACCAGAGCGTCAAACGACTTCTACGATCGCGTTCGTAGGTGCGCGTCACGGGTACGACCGCGGTCGCGGGTCGCACGCACTCCCGACGGCCCACCGGCTTCCCTGGACACGGTGCCCGTCACCCGGGCCGCGAGGTCGGCGCTCCCGCGGACCAGCCCACCACCGGTGCCGACCACCGCGCCTCCGGTCGGGGTCCCGACCGGAGGCGCGGGTGCGTCGGGTGGCATCAGCGGAACGTGGCCTCGTGGATGATCTTGAACGACGACTCGAGCGAACCGGACGCGTCGACCGGCGTGGCCGGGTCGAACTCGTCACGCCACGCGAACGTGTCGTTGCCGTGGAAGTTGCCGATGATCGCGGCCTGCTCGAGGATCATGATGTTGACCTCGCGCCACAACTCCGCCTGGCGGTCCGAGTCGGTCTCGACCTGGGCCTCCTCGATGAGCTCGTCACCGTCGGAGAAGTGCGAGAAGTTCGTCACCGGAGCCGAACCCTCGACCACGATCGCGCTCGAGTGGGCGAAGTGCATAAGAATCGTGTCCATCGTCGGACGCGGTGCCGTGTACTGCACGATCCCGTTGTTGTCCTCACGGATCACCGAGTGCATCGTCGGGTGGTCGACGACGTCGACCTGCATGTCGATCCCGATCTCGGCAAGGTTGGCCTGCAGCACCATGTAGTGGTCGCGGTACGTCTCCAGCTCCGAGGAGACGACCTCGAACGAGAACCCGTCCTCGAGCCCCGCCTCGGCCAGCAGCTCGCGCGCCCGGTCCGGGTCGTGGTCGTAGTCGAGGCCGAGCTCGGCGGCCTCCTCACAGCTCAGGCCTCCCGGTGCGTTCGGCAGATGCTCCAACGCACACGCCGGCACCATCACCCCCTCACCACCGACGGCGATGTGGGCGTCACGGTCCTGGGCGTAGGCGATCGCCTGACGCACCTCGAGCTGATCGAACGGCTCCATCGCCATGTTGATGTGGAAGTTCTGCAACCCGCCGACCGGCATCGCGATCGCCGTGATGCCGTCCTCGGCGTCGAGGCGGTCGACCCACTGACGCTCCTGCACCCCGTACATGAAGTCGAGCTCCCCGGACTGCAGCGCCAGGGTCCGCGAGGAGTCGTCGGCCATGAACAGCACGTCGATCCCGGTGAAGCCGGGCTCGCCGCGCCAGTACTCGTCGAACGCGTCCAGCTGTACGCCATCGCCGGGGTTGTACTCGATCCACTTGTACGGACCGGTGCCCACCGGGTGGTTGGCGATCCCCTCCATGTCGTCGTAGCCACCGTCGAGGTGGTCCATGCACACCACGTACCCACCGGCGAAGTCGGCGACCAACGGCAGGAACAGATCCGCCGAACGCGGGCTGTTCAGGTTGAACCGCACGGTGCGTTCACCTTCACCGAGCTCGACCGAGTCGACCACGCCGTAGTCACCGGAGTACGCCGACCGGTCGGGGTCGATGGACTTCTCGTACGAGGCGACCACCATCTCGGGGGTGAGCTCGTAGGCGTCCCAGTCCGGACCGTCGTGGCACATCACGCCTTCACGGATCTCGAACTCCCAGGTCTGGGTGCCGTCGTCGTTGGGCTCGGGCACCTCCGGGACCTCGGTGGCGATCGCCGGCTCGAAGCCCTCCAGCATGTCGTTGGGCACGTACCGCACCAGCCCCTCGACCTGGGGGATGGTGATCTGGCGGTCCATCCCGGTCGTCGCCATCTGCGGATCGCTCTGCCCCATGTCGGCGGCGAACCCACCGATGCGCAGGCGGCGACGCTCGGTGTCGGCGGCGGCGTCATCGTCGTCGTCGGCCGTGGCGTCATCGTCCGCGTCGGCGTCGTCGTCGACGGCGGCGTCGTCGTCCGGGTCGGTGTCGACGTCGCCGTTGTCATCGGCGGCACACGCCGCCGCGATCATCGCGAGCGCCAGCATCATCATCAGCGGACGCAGGAACCTCGGAGTTCGTTTCACGCTGCTCTCCCCAGTCGTGTGCGGACGGACGCCCCCGCATCGCGGATCGCCCATGACACCTCGAACAACGACGAGGGGTCTCCCACGAACCGGCGAACGCCGACCACCGGAGTGCACCGGTGCCACCCGACGAAGTTCGTGCCCACTCTGTCAGCAGCCGCCCACCGGGTCAACGACGTGGGAGGCGGACGGACCCGTCCCGGGAGACGCCGCAGGTGGGATCGGGAGTTCAGCCGACCCCACCAGCCCTTCGAGCCCACCGCTCGAGGACCGGTGCGGCCGCCTCGCCGACCCGGGCGCCACCGGCTTCGGCGAGCGGGTTCACCGCCGAGATCACCCCGTGGCGGTACGAGGATGCCGCCTCCCCGATCCGTGCCGACTCCACGGCGACGGTGAACGCGGCGATACCCCGCTGCTGCAACACGGGCAACCGCGTGACCCCCACGTCGTCGACACCGAACCCGGCGTCGTTGAACACCGCCGCCGCCGCGTCGACCTGCAGAGCCTTGCGCGGATCCCCGCCGACGATCGCGCCGTGCGAGCCGGTGACGACGACCGCCCCGGCGTCGTCGGCGGTGACCATCGCCGCCGAGTCCACCAGGACGATCCTGCCCCCCGCCTCGAGGTCGACGACCGCACGCCCCTCGCTCACCGCCGGCGGTTCGACGGCGACCAGCGGCGCCGCGGTGAGTCGCTCGGCGGCCTCGGCGCAGGCGTCACCGACGGTGACGCCCACGTTCCGTGCCGGCGTGTTGACGTGGCTGATCACCCCGTGACGGAGCATGTCGTCGGGTTCGCCGATCCGAGCCGAGGTGTTCGACACCGTCGCCGCCGCGATCCCCAGTTCGTCGAGGTAGCCCAGGGCCCCGATCCCGGCGGCGTCGCGGCCGACCCCGGCGTCGTTGAGGATCACCGCACGCAGGCCGGCGAGCGCGGTGCGGTACCCCGGGTACCGGCCGCCGTGGGAGCCGCACACCACCACCGCCCCGGCCGCGCCGTCGGGGAGGACCGTGATCGTCGCCGCAGTCAGCACCGTCATGCACCGCCTCCCTGCCACGGGGTCGGCGTGAGCTGCGTCGCCGCCCAGCGCACCTCTCCCAGACGCTGAAGCGAGGCCAGCGCGTCCGGCTGGTCCGGGGCGAGCTGACGGCACACCACCTCGTCGAAACCGAGCGAGGCCAGCTCGTCGAACGCCGCGACGACCTCGTCGTGCACGCCGACGATCACCGACGACGGATCGAAGCCCCGGTGTCCGGACCGCCGCACCGACTCGCGCACCCGACGCGCCTCGGCGTCATCGGCGGCGACGTGGACGTCACGCCGCACCGGGGCGCACCGCGGTCGCGTTCCGTGCCTCGCGCACGCCTCTCGGTAGACGGCCATCAACCCCTCCAGCTCGGCGACCGGGTGCCGGGGCGCGGCGTACCAGGCGTCGCCGAGTCGGGCGGCGCGGTCGATCGCCGGCGGGGTGTGGGCACCGATCCAGACCTCCACCGGCTCGGGTGCCGTCGGGGAGATCGTGGCGTCGTTCGACCCACCACCGCCGGGAGCCGCGGAGGCTTCGCCGACGAGGAGCCGCCTGACGACGTCGAGGTGGTCCTCGAACAGGCGCGCCCGACGCCGCAGCGGGACCCCCATCGCGGCGAACTGACGCTCACCACCACCCACCGCGCACTGCAGGACGAACCGTCCCCGGGTCATCGAGGCCAACGTCGCAACCTGCTCGGCCATCAGCACCGGTGGCCACAGCGGGAGCAGGAACAACGCGCCGACGGGTCTGGCACCCCAGACGGCCAGAGAGCGGGCCAACATCGGCACGTTCTGCAGGTACGGGGTCGTGGTGGCGTGATGGTCGCCGAGGTACAACCCGTCGAACCCGGCGTCCTCGGCCACCTCGACGCGTTCGAGGAGGTGCGTCACCGCCTGCCGCGGATCCGTGGCCTGGGGGTAGGAACTGGCGACCGAGACGCTGGTACGCATCAGTCGGCCTCGACGAGCGCGGCACCGTCGGCGCGTTCGGCATCCATC
>SLDB01000140.1 GCA_007125475.1 Nitriliruptoraceae bacterium
CGCACCGTGGGGCAGGGTCGTCCGGTCACGCCGGCGCGGATCGGACGCGAGCCGCAGGAACAGCGAGCCCCCGCGAGACGTGGGCTCGCGGGGGCTCGGGGGGTGGACCGGATGGGATTTGAACCCACGACCCCCTCCATGCCATGGAGGTGCGCTGCCGGACTGCGCTACCGGCCCGAGGGCAGCCGCGTACTGCCGGCTGCGGCGCGTGAGGGTACACGTGGCACTCACGACGCGCGAAACGCCCCCGTGCCGACAACCGGGCCGGCACACCCCGGACGCTACCCTCCGCCGACGCCCCCAACCGCCAGGAAAGGTCGGTCCGCGCGATGTCCCAGCCGTCCGAGATCGAGCGCTACGACCCGCTCACGATCGAGCCGCCGATCGCGGCCCGGTGGGCGCAGGAGCGCACCTACTCGCTGCGTCCCGGGCCCCACGAGGCCGTCGACGACGAGGCACCGACGTTCTACGCGCTGACGATGTTCCCGTACCCCTCCGGTGACCTGCACATGGGGCACGCCGAGATCTTCACGATCCACGACGCCCTGGTACGGCACCTGCGGATGAACGGCCACCGCGTCCTCAACCCGATCGGGTGGGACGCCTTCGGCCTGCCTGCCGAGAACGCCGCCCGCAACCGCGGTGCCGACCCGCGTCAGTGGACGTACGCGAACATCGATGAGCAGCGCTCCACCATCGTGCGCCTGGGATACTCCTTCGACTGGGACCTGGTCCTGCGTACGTGTGATCCGGAGTACTACGGCTGGACGCAGTGGCTGTTCCTGGAACTGTTCGAGGCGGGGTTGGCGTACCGCCGCGAGGCACTGGTGAACTTCTGCCCCTCCTGCTCGACGGTGCTGGCCAACGAGCAGGTCGTCGACGGCGCCTGCGAGCGCTGTTCGACCGCGGTCGGTCGTGAGCCACGCACCCAGTGGTTCTTCCGGATCACCGAGTACGCCGACGAACTCCTCACCGACCTCGACGCGCTCGACTGGCCGGAGCGGGTCAAGAACGCCCAGCGGGCCTGGATCGGCCGTTCCGAGGGCGCCGAGATCACCTTCACGATCCGAGACCCTGCGCACGGCGACGAGGACGTCGTCGTGTACACCACCCGGCCGGACACGATCTTCGGGGCCACCTACTTCGTGTTCGCCCCCGAGCACCCGGCCGTGACCCGACGGATGGCCGGCGACGACGAGTACGCGGCGTTCCTCGACGAGGTCTCGCGACGCTCCGAGATCGAGCGCCAGTCGGGGACCACGGGGGGCAAGCGCGGCTTCCGCCTCCCCTTCACCGTGCACAACCCCTTCACGAACGAGGACGTCCCCGCCTACGCCGCCGACTACGTCCTGATGGAGTACGGCACCGGTGCGATCATGGCGGTGCCGATCGGAGACGAGCGCGACTTCGAGTTCGCCCGGCAGGAGGGGCTCGAGATCCGCGTGATCATCCGCCCGACCGACGACGGTGAGCTCCTCGACGAGCTCGACCCCGAGGCGATGACGACGGCCTACACCGGCCCCGGGGTGATGGTGAACTCGGGGGAGTACGACGGGCTCGACGTCGACGAGGCCAAGCGTCGGATCATCGACGACGTCGCGTCGAAGGGGTGGGGGCGCGCGAAGGTGAACACCCGCCTGCGGGACTGGCTGATCTCGCGCCAGCGCTCCTGGGGGGCGCCGATCCCGGTGGTGCACTGCACGATGTGCGGCGAGGTCCCCGTCCCGCGGTCCCAGCTGCCGGTCCGCCTCCCCGACGACCTCGAGTTCCAGGTGCAGGGCTCCCCCCTCGAGCAGCACCCGACGTTCAAGGGCGACGTGACGTGCCCCTCCTGCGGCGGGGCCGACGCGGTACGCGACACCGACACCATGGACACGTTCGTGGACTCGTCGTGGTACTTCCTGCGGTTCCTCGCGCCGTGGGACGACACCCGGGCGTGGCCGGCCGACGCCGCCGACCGTTGGCTCCCGGTCGACCAGTACACCGGCGGCGTCGAACACGCCGTGCTGCATCTGCTCTACAGCCGTTTCGTGGTCAAGGCGATGCGCGACCGTGGCCACCTGACGGCCGACGAACCGTTCCAGGCCCTGCTCAACCAGGGGCAGGTGATCATGGACGGCGCGGCGATGTCCAAGTCGAAGGGCAACCTCGTCGTCCCGGGCCAGGTCTACGAGACGTTCGGGGCCGACACGCTCCGGGGCACCATGCTCTTCGCCTCGGCCCCCGAGGACGACATCGACTGGGCCGACGTCTCCCCGACGGGGATGAACAAGTGGCTGGCCCGAGTCTGGCGGCTCACCCTCGAACAGGTGGCACGCGAGTCCGACGGTGGCCCGCTGCTGGCCGACGACGCCGCCGCCTCGCTGCGGCGCGCCACCGCCGAGGCGATCGTCGACGCCAGTGCGGAGTTCGAGGCGCGGAAGTACAACACCGCGATCGCGAAGCTGATGACGTTGACGAACGCCGTCCTCGACGCCACGCGCCAGGGTGCCGGCGGGCCGGCCGTCCGCGAGGCGCTCGAGGCGCTGCTCACGATGCTCGCCCCGGTGTGCCCGTTCGTCACCGAGGAGTTGTGGCACCGGCTCGGCCACGGTGGCTCGGTGCACGAGGAGGCGTGGCCGCGGGCCGACGAGGACCTCCTCGTCGACGACGAGGTCGAGCTCGTGGTGCAGGTCAACGGCAAGGTCCGGGGCCGGGTGATGGTGCCGGCCGGGGCTGACGAGGCCGTCGTGGAGTCGACGGTCCGTGCCGACGAGTCGGTGGTCGGCCACCTCGACGGGGACGTCGTCAAGGTCGTGCACGTCCCCGACCGACTCGTGAACTTCGTCGTGCGCGGGTGACAGGCCCCGGGGACGGCCCCGGAACGATGTGGAGGCGGTGATGGCAGGCGTCGCGGTGGTCACCGACTCGACGTGCGACCTCCCGCACTCCCTGGTCGAGGAGATCGGGCTGCGGGTGGTGCCGCTGTCGGTCGCGTTCGGCGACGAGGTCCTCGTCGCCGGGGTGACGCTGCAGACCGAGGAGTTCTACCGCCGACTCACGGAGTCGTCGGTGATGCCGACGACGTCCCAGCCGGCGCCGGTGTGGTTCGACGAGGCGTTCGCCGACTGTGTCGACGAGGGCTACGAGGCCGTCGTGGCGCTGCACTGCTCGGCGGCCCTGTCCGGGACCGTCGCCGTGGCACGCGAGCGTGCACGGCACACGCCGCTGATGGTCGAGGTCGTCGATTCCCGCCTGATCGGCGGATCTCTCGGGCTCGCGGCGCTGGCCGCTCACCGTGCAGCGGTGTCGGGAGGGTCGGTCGAGGACGTCGTCGCTGCCGCCGAGGGCGTACGGGCCGGCGTGACCAGCCTCGTCGTCGTGGACACGCTGGAGTACCTGCGTCGCGGCGGACGGCTCTCCGGTCACCAGGCGGTGCTCGGTACCGCCCTGCGGGTCAAGCCGGTCCTGCACCTCACCGAGGACGGGCGTGTCGAGGTGATCCAACGCGCGCGGACGTGGCGCAAGGCCCGCGAGCGGCTGGTGGAGCTCGCGGTCTCGTCCGCCGACGGGGGGGAGGCCGACGTCATCGTCGTCCACTCCCTGGCACCGGGCCGTGCCGCAGAGGTCCGCGACGAGCTGCGTACCCGCCTGCACGTGCGAGAACTCCTCGAAGGCGAGATCGGTCCGGTGGTCGGGTCGCACACCGGCCCCGGTGCGGTGGGTGTCGCGGTCGCACGGGTCGACCGGGCGTGATCCGTCCACAGCGGTGGACGGGGTCAACCCCCTCGACACCGTCGGCTGCGTCAGCATCGGGGGATGGACGACGACGACCGGCTCCACGAGCGCCTGCGACGGTGGCTCCGTCCGACCTTCGGTGAGGTGGTCGGGGTCACCGTCCTGTTGATCGGGGCGGTCACCGCGACGTGGCTGTGGTGGGCAGAAGCCACCCAGCGACCGGAACCACCGCCGCCGACCGGGGCCGCGGTCGACGCCGACGGGGTCCCGGACGGACCGGCGCCGGGGGTGGGGCCAGCACCGGATGGCGGCCCCGATGGCGGCCACCACGGCGCCGACGGGCCGACCGCCGACGCGCGGGTGACGGTGCAGATCACCGGGGCGGTGCGCGATCCGGGGATCGTGACCCTCGAGGGCGGCCGGCGGGTCGCCGACGCCGTGGAGGCGCTCGGTGGACTCACGCCGGACGCCGTGACCGAGTCGGTGAACCTCGCACGGACGCTGCGCGACGGCGAGCACGTCCATGTCCCGCGGGAGGGGGAACCGCGGCCGCCGACCGCGGGTGCGGTGGAGAGCGGTGACGGGGAGGTGGGCCCGGTCGACCTGAACCTCGCCACCGCCGACGAGCTCACCTCGCTCCCGGGTATCGGGCCGTCCCTGGCGGCCGCGATCGTCGAACACCGCGAACGTGATGGCCCGTTCGGTGTCCCCGGCGATGTCCGCGACGTCCCCGGCATCGGTGAGGCCACCTTCCAGCGACTCGCCCCGTTGGTCACGACCGGGTGAGTGACGTCGAACGCGCCCCCACCGTGGGCGGTGACCGGGCACCGTCGACGGGGACCTCCGGAGCCCCCGACGACGTCGGCGAGGGCACGGCGCCGGCCGGAGCCGTGGTGGGGGTGACCGCGACCTGGGCGTCGGCGGCCGTTGCCGGGGGGCTCGTCGGTGAGGTCCTCGCGCCTGCCGCGGGTCCGGGGCACGCCGTCGGGCTCCTCGTCGCCGCGGGTGCGCTGCTTGCCGTCGCACTCCGCGCAGCGGTGCGACGTCGATCGTCGATGCCGGACGCCGGGTGTGGCGCCACCACCGGTGCCGCGGTGGCCGTCGTCGTCGCC
>SLDB01000152.1 GCA_007125475.1 Nitriliruptoraceae bacterium
AGGACCCCGTCGTGCCCGCCGGCGACCAGCGCAGCGGGCCCGGCGTCCGTCTCGGCCAGCGCGGCTCGCAGCGCCTCCGAGCGTGCCTGCGCCGAGGCCCGCCGCCCATCGAGGTCACGGAGCTGGGCGTCGATCTCGGCGAGTCGCCCGCCGCGCTCGGCGACCTCGGCCTCGGCGGACTCCAGGCGGGCGGTGAGCTCCACCTCGGCGGCGTCGAGGCGCTGGATCTCCTCCTGCACCGTGCTGACGTCGGCGTCCGCGGCGGTGAGGCGCGAATCGAGACCCTCCAGGGTCGCCGACACCCGCCCCAGCTCGGCCTCGGCGGAGGCGATCGAGCCGCGCAGGGCCGAGACCTCACCCTCCCAGCGCACCACGCGTTCGCGCGCCTCGGCACGGCGGCGACGTTCGACGGCGCGCTGCTGTTCGTGGGCGCGCCGCGCCTGCTCGGCCTCCCGCCGATCCGCGGTGGCTGCCTGCAGCCGGGCCCGGGCGTCCTCGCACACCTCGGCCTTGTCGTCGCGCTCGGTCTCGAGGAGCTCGGCCCGGGCGCGCAGTTCTTCGGGAGGCCGGCCGGCGATGGGCTCCTCGACGTACTCGACGAGGTGCCTGCGGCGGGCCTCGACGAGGTCGGCGGTCCCCCGGAGGCGCTCGGCCAGCGACGTCATCCGGTAGAACGTCGACCGCGCCTCCTCGGCACGGGGGGCGGCCTGCTGGACCTCGGCCTCGAGGGCGGCGACCCGGGAGCGGGCCTCGTCACGACGGTGCTGGTACGCCTCTTCCTCGGCGGCGTCGTCGGCGTCGCGCCGGCCGGCATCGGCGTCGATCCCGGTGAGCCGGGCGAGCTCGGCGGCGGCGAGGTGCAGTCGCGTGTCACGCAGCTCGGCCTGCAGCGCGTGGTACCGGTCGGCGGCTTCGGCCTGGCGCTCCAGGGGGCGCAGCTGCCGGCGCAGCTCGCGCAGCACGGTGCGCAGCTTCTCGATGTGGCCGTCGACCTGCTCGAGCTTGCGCAGGGCGCGTTCGCGACGCCGCCGGTGCTTGAGGATCCCCGCGGCCTCCTCGATGTAGCGGCGTCGCTCCTCGGGGCGGGCGTTGAGGATCTCGTCGAGCTGGCCCTGACCCACGATCGTGTGCAGCTCCCGGCCGAGCCCGGTGTCGGAGAGGAGCTCCTGGACGTCGAGGGCGCGGACGTCCTCGCCGTTGATCTCGTACGTCGACTCGCCGTCGGCGTGGATCGTCCGCGCCAGCCGGACCTCGGGGAGCGAGGCCGCGCTGGCGGCGGTCCCGGGACCGGCCCCGGCGAGCTGCCCGTCACGGTTGTCGATCACGATCTCGACGCGGGCGTGACCCGCCCGGGAGCGCTGCGGCGAGCCGGCGAAGATCACGTCGGACATCGAGCCGCCACGAACCTTCTTCGCCGAGTGCGTCCCGAGCACCCAGGCGAGTGCATCGACGACGTTCGACTTCCCGGAGCCGTTCGGCCCCACGATCACCGTGATCCCCGGCTCGACCTCGAGGGTGGTCCGGTCGGCGAACGACTTGAACCCCCGCGCGGAGAGGGACCTGAGGAACACGCTCGCTCCGAAACGCAGACGCCGCGTACCCGGGCCGGGCCGGCAGGTGCGGATGCTAGCGGTGGGACCGGCCGGGACCGTGGCGGCCCGCGGACGCCGAGGACACTCAGATCATGCACTGCTCACAGCGGTAGGTGTACACACCCTTGCGCAGACGCTGACGCACGATCGGTCGGCGGCACCGCGGGCAGGGCTCACCGGCACGGCCGTAGACCCGGAGGTGATCGGCGGCCTCGCCCTCGTCGTCGATCATCTGGTCGACCTCGACCTCGTCGAGGCCGGAGCCGGCCGCCTTCATCGCGGCGACGATGACCTCCTGGGTGGCGCGGTACAGGCGGCGCACCTCCTGTGTGGAGAGCTTCGCTGACGGGTGGTCGTGGCGGAGCCCCGCCTCCCACAGGATCTCGTCGCTGTACACCGGTCCGATCCCGACGATGTACTCCGGGTCGATGAGCAGCAGCTTCAGCGGACGGTTCGCCGCGGCCAGGAAACGGCCGAACTCCATCCAGGTGGGGTTGTCGTCGAGGAGGTCGAGGGCGTCGGGGGAGATCCCGGCCGCCTCGTAGGCGTCGGCGGTGGCGACCACCCCGGTGCGCACCGTCGGCTCGTCGGTGGCCTCACTGACGTGCACCGCCCCGCCGATGGTGAAGGTCACGGCCAGCAGCGCGTCGTCACCGGGCTCCTCGGTCGCGGTCTGCCGGTGCAGCGACCCGCCCTCGCCCGGATCGATCACCCAGGTGAGGTCTTCGTCGAGGTCGAGGAAGATGACCTGACCCCGGCGCCGGGCGGCGACGACCTTCCGACCCTCGAGGGCCGAGGAGAACTCCGGGCGATTGCGGTGGAAGGGCCGGACGACCGACGCGGAACGGACCATGACGTCCTTCACGCGCTTGCCGACGACCTCCTTCTCCAGATCCTTGCGCAGGACCTCGACCTCCGGCAGTTCGAGCACGGGGCGGTCCTTCGTACGGGTTCGCGAGGTTCGCAGGGTCTGACGACGCCACGGGGAACGGGCACGACGTCACGGGGGGCGACGCTAGCCGACCCCGCCGGTCGCGGCGTCACCGGCCACGAGTCGGCGGTAGGCCTCACGCGCGGCGTGCTGCTCGGCCTGCTTCTTGTTCGCGCCGACGCCGACGCCGACGACGTCGCCGTCGACCACGACCTCGGCCGTGAACGTCTTGCGGTGGTCGGGGCCGACGTCACTGACGCGGTACCGGGGCAGCGTCGCGAACCGCGAGGTGATCAGCTCCTGCAGGCTCGTCTTGTAGTCCAGCGCCGCACGGTGACTCGCCAGCTCGACGAGGACGTCGGCGAAGAGCCGCTGCACCAGGTCGTAGGCGGTGGCGAACCCCTGGTCGAGGTACACCGCCCCGATCACCGCCTCGAGGGTGTCGGCGAGGATCGAGTCCTTGTCGTGCCCACCGGAGCCGGACTCCCCGCGTCCGAGCCGGACGAATCGTCCCAGCTCAAGGCGGCGTGCGACGACGGCGAGGGAGGCCGACTGCACCGCGGCCGCCCGGACCTTCGCCAGTCGGCCCTCCTGCTCGCCGGGGTGGGCGTGGAAGATCTCGTCGGTGATCACCAGTCCGAGGACGGCGTCGCCGAGGAACTCCAGGCGCTCGTTCGGCTCGACACCACCGTTCTCGAACGCCCAGGACCGGTGCATCAACGCCCGCGCCAACAGGTCCTCGTCGTCGACGTGGACGTCGAGGACCTCGGCGAGTTCGGACACCGACGCCGGTGCCGGCCGACTCGCGACCGGGGCGTGCTCAGCAGCGTCGTGGACCACGCGGCGCTCAGTCCACCTCGACGACGGTGCGGCCGGCGTAGGTGCCGCACGTGCCGCAGACGGTGTGCGGGCGCGTGGGCGCCTTGCACCGACGGCACGTCGCCGTCGTGGGTACCGAGGTCTTCATCCACTGCGCCCGGCGGTGACGTGTCCGCGAACGCGACAACTTGCGCTTGGGGACGGCCATGGTCGGCTCCTTGGGTTCGGCGGTGGCATCGGCGATGAGCCGACGACCGGAGGTCGGGGTCGGGGGTCAGTCTTCGGGGAGGTCGAGCTCGGCGAGGACCGCCCACCTCGGGTCGGGCGCCGCCCCCGGACGATGCCCGCAGTCAAGACGGTTGCGGTCCGTCCCGCACACCGGGCACAGGCCGAGACAGGCCTCGCTGCACAGGAAGCGCACGGGGAGGTCAACCACGAGGGTGTCGCGGACCATCGTCGTCAGGTCGATCGCGGTGAGGTCGTCGATGAGCTCGTACCCCGGGTCGTCGTCCTCACCGGCGGTGCGACGGGTCGGGTCGACGAAGAGCTCGGCGACGTCGACGTCACGGCGGACGTGTTGTGGCTCCAGGCACCGTGCACAGGGGACCTCGACGGTGAACCCGATCCATCCGCGGACCAGGATGCCTTCCACGACCGCGTCGAGGTGGAGGTCGAGGGCGACCTCCTGGGTGACCCGCGTCACCAGGGGGCCCCACGGGGCGTCACCGAACTCTCCGGGGTCCACGGCACGCGTCAACGCCCGGGTCTCGCCCGGGTGGCCGACGAGGTCGGTGACAGGCACACGCACGGTGGTCAGCCCTCGGTGAGTCGTGGGGGTGGTGCTCGGCGGGTCGAACCCGCTCTGCGGCGCCGACGGGGTGTCGTGATCGGTGCGCCGCCGCGTGAGGTGGCCCGGATGCGTGACGTGGACGGCGGAGGTACGCGCCGTGCCGTCGGCGCAGGGGGACGCGATCAGCGTGCCACGGTACCACACGGGCCGGAGTACCGACCGGCGGTGATCGAACGACCTGGCGTGGGCGTCAGCGCGCGCCGTCGGCCTCGCCGGCGAGGTCCTCGGGGTCATCGGGGTCGTCGGGGCCCCCGAGGGCATCGGTGTCCAACGTGCCACGGAGCTTGGCACGTCCCCGCTCGACCGCGGTGAGCGTCTTGTTCAGGACCACCTCGAAGTTCGCGAGCTTGGCGTCGACGTAGTCCTCGGCCTCCAGCCGGATCCGGCGGGCGTGCTCACGGGCATCACCGAGGATCCGCTCGGCCTCCTCGTCGGCGCCGCGGACCACGCCCTCCCGGGAGACGAGGCGGTCACGTTCCTCGCGGGCGTCCTCGAGGAGGCGGTCGGCGTCCTGCCGGGCGTGCTCGAGGATCTCGTCGCGTTCCCGGATCACCCACCGAGCCTGCGCGAGCTCATCGGGGAGTGCGTCGCGCAGCTCCCCGACGAGGCTGTCCACCTCGGCGCGGTTGAGCATGATCGACGCCGACAGCGGGACGGCCTTCGCCTCGGCGACCAGGTGCTCGAGCCGCACGAGCTTGGACTCGACGTCGGGTGGCACGCCATGCTGGTCGGACATCGAAACCCCGGTGGTCGATCGGTGTCAACGGTCGGCGGCCGACGCCGCGTGACACGATGTGCCCGCGGGGATCCTAGCGCCGACATGGGCACCACCACCGCGTGCACCACCCCGGACGGCGGTGGCCGCCGTCACCCCAGGCGCCGACGGAGGGCCTCGGCGACCCGCTCGGAGACCAACCCGTCGACGGACCGGCCACCCCGGACGACCTCCTTGACCAGGGAGCTCGAGACGAAGGCGTGTTCGGGGCTCGACGGGAGGAACACCGTCTCGACACCGCCGATGTGGCGGTTCATCTGCGCCATCTGCACCTCGTACTCGAAGTCCTGCACCGCGCGGAGACCCTTGCACACCACGTGCACCCCGCGTTCGTCGCAGAAGTCGACCAGGAGCCCGGAGAAACGGGTCACCTCGAGGTTGTCGATCCCGGCGGTCTCGGCCTCGATCAACGCCATCCGCTCCTCGATCGAGAACGTCGACTGCTTCTGCGGGTTCTCGAGCACCGCGACGACGACGTGGTCGAACCGTGCGGCGGCCCGGGCGAAGACGTCGACGTGGCCGCACGTCACCGGGTCGAAGCTGCCGGGACACACCACCGCCGCGCTCACGTCACCTCCTGGCTCGGATCCGCCGGCACCGTAGTCGCCCGTGGGGTACCGACCCACCGCGCCCGGTGGAGCACCACCTCGCCGTAGCGACGGGCGGTGACGTCGGTGAACCCGTCCGGCCAGCGCGGAGGGCGGGAGCGCACCCCGCGCTCGACGACCACGACCGCCTCATCGGCGAGCAGCGGCGTCACCTCGGCGAGCAGCGAGTCGACCTCGTCGTCGGCGAGGCGGTAGGGAGGATCGGCCAGGACGAGGTCGAAGCGCCGACCGTCGAGGCGTGCCAACCCCTCGGGGACGCGGGTGGCCAGCACCTCGACGTGGTCCAGGCCGACCGTCGCGACGTTGTCGGCCAGGACCGAGAGCACGCGCCGATCGGCCTCGACGAGGACGACGTCCCCGGCGCCCCGCGACCGCGCCTCGAGGCCGAGTCCCCCCGAACCGGCGTAGAGGTCCAGGACCGCGGCACCGCCCAGCAGCGGTTGCAGCGAGGAGAACAGCGCCTCCTTCACCCGGTCGGCCGTCGGTCGGACGTCACGGCCGTCGGGAACCGCGAGCCGACGGCCCTTCGCGGCGCCGGCGATCACCCGCATCAGTCGCCGTCGCCGCGGTCAGCGGTCGCCGCCGTTGTCGCCACGTCGACGACCCCGAGGCGGTCCAGCACGAACGCCAGCACGCGGGCTTCGTCCCGCCAGGCGTCGTAGCGTCCGGACCGACCACCGTGCCCGGCGCCGAGCTCGGTGTGCAGCAGCAACGGCGCGTCGGCGACGGCGGTCGCCCGAAGCCGCGCCACCCACTTCGCCGGCTCCCAGTACTGCACCCGCGGGTCGTTCAGCCCGGCGGTGACGTACAGCGCCGGGTACGCCGCCGGCCGGACGTTGTCGACCGGCGAGTACCTACGCATCACCGCCATCACCTCGGGGTCGCGTGGGTCGCCCCACTCGTCGTACTCGATCACCGTCAACGGCAGTGACGGGTCGGACATCGTCGCCGCGACATCGACGAACGGCACCTCGGCGACCGCGGCCGCACACAGATCGGGGCGGAGGTTGAGGACGGCCCCGACGAGCATCCCGCCGGCGGAGCCACCACGGATCGCGAGCCGGTCGTAGGAGGTCACCGACTCCTCGACGAGGTGGTCGGCGCACGCGACGAAGTCGGTGAAGGTGTTCGGCTTCGCCATCAGCCGTCCCTGTTCGTACCACCGACGCCCCATCTCCCCGCCACCGCGGACGTGGGCGATCGCGAACACCACCCCACGGTCGAGGAGGCTGAGCCGCACCGGGGAGAACGCCGGGTCCATCGAGAGCTCGTAGCTGCCGTAGCCGTACAGCAGACACGGCGCCGGACCGGCGGCGAGGGCGTCGTCACGGGCGACGAGGCTGATCGGTACGTGTTCGCCGTCGGGGGCCTGCGCCCAGGTGCGCCACGCGGTGTACCGATCCGGCTCGTACCCGCCACGCACCGGTTGGCGCTTGGCGACGAACCGCTCACCGGTGTCGAGGTCGACGTCGACGACGCTGGTCGGCTCGGCCAGCGACGTCGTCACGATCCGCAGCACCCGGGTCCGGTGCTCGGGGTTCGGCCCGACGACGGCGGTGGAGACCTCACCGCCGCCGTCGAGGACGACGGACTCAGCGCCGTCGGGGCCGAGGACACGCACGCGGGTGGTGGCCTCGGTGCGCTCGGAGACGACGAGGTGGTCGGCGAAGGCGTCGACCGATTCGAGCCTCACCCCGGGGCGGTGGTCGAGGACGACGCGTCGGCGCTCGGGGGTCGCCACGTCGGCGGCGAGCAACCGGAAGTCCACGGCCCCGTCGGCGTTGGTGAGCAGCAGCAGCTGATCACCACGGTGGTCGACGTCGACCTGCACCCCCTCGACCCGCTCGACGACGCACCTCGGCGGCGCGGCGACGTCCTCGGCGTCGATCAGCCACCACTCGTCGGTGACCTTGCTCCCGGCGTGGATCACCAGGTACCGCCCGCTGCGGAACCGTCCGACCCCGAGCCAGAACCGCTCGTCCTCCTCCTCGTGGACCAGGACGTCGTCGGTGGAGGGCGTGCCGAGGGTGTGCCGCCACACCTGGTACGGCCGCCAGGCGTCGTCGGTGACCGTGTACAGCAGGCTGGCCGAGTCGGCGCTGAACGCCGCCCCGTACCCGGCGCGCTCGATGACGTCGTCGAGGAGCTCGCCGGTGGCCAGGTCCCGGAAGCGGATCGCCAGGACCTCCCCGCCACTGCGGTCGACCCCTTCAGCGGCCAGCCGGTGATCGGGGCTCACCACGTACGTCCCGAGTCGGAAGTACTCCCCGTCGGAGGCCTCGTCGTTCTCGTCGAGGAGGACCACCTCGTCCGCGGGTGGGTCCTCGGGGTCGACGGCGACCCGCAGCCGGTGCGGCAGGTCGCGCGCGTCACGCACCCCGTCGGGCGCCGGGCGACGGACGTGGATCGGGTACGCGTCCCCTTCACGGGTGCGGTGGTAGTACAACCACCCGCCGTGCAGCACCGGGGCGGAGGCGTCGGTCTCCTGGATCCGGCCGCGGATCTCGTCGACGATCTCGTCGACCAGCGGCTGGCGGGGGGCGAACCAGGCGTCGGCGTGGGCGTTCTCCGCCTCGAGGTAGGCCAGCACCGCCGGGTCGTCGCGGTCACGCAGCCAGTACCACGGGTCGTCGACGACGCTGCCGTCGGCGAGCCGGGCGCGGTAGGGGCGTGCTTCGGCGATCGGTGGGGGCGTCGTCACGTCCGGCCTTCCGTCGTGAGAGGAGGTCTGGTGGCACCGGGGTGGCGCCGGGGTGGCGTCTGGGTGGCGCCGGGGTGGCGCCTGGGTGGCACCGTCGTTGGCTCACCGCTCGCCGGCGGCGAGCTCGACGAACGGGGTGAGGCTGTCCGGGTTCGCCATCGCCCCGGGGTTGGCGACGTCGTCGAGGTCGGCTCCCTGCAGCAGGCGCTTCACGGGGACCTCCATCACCTTCCCCGAGATCGTGCGGGGGATCTCGGGGATGCGGTGCACCTCGTCGGGGACGTGCCGCGGCGAGACCTCGCTGCGGACCGTGGCCGCGATCCGACGACGCAGCTCCTCGTCGAGCTCGACGCCCTCGTCGAGGACGACGAACAGCACCAGCCGGTCCTGGCGTTCCAGGTGGATGACCAGGCTGCCGGCGACGCCGTCGACGTCGTCGATCACCGCGGTGAGCTCCGCGGTCCCGGTGCGCACCCCACCCCGGTTCAGGGTGGCGTCGGAGCGCCCCGAGATCACCAGGCTGCCCCGCTCGGTGAGGCGGAGCCAGTCCCCGTGCCGCCACACCCCGGGGTAGACGTCGAAGTAGGCCTCGCGGTACCGGGAGCCGTCGTCGTCGCCCAGCAGCCCCAGCGGCATCGACGGCATCGGGGCGGTGATCACCAGTTCGCCGTCCTCACCGACCACCGGGCGGCCCTGCGGGTCGTAGGCCTCGACCCGGGCGCCGAGGTAGCGGCACGAGATCTCGCCGGCGAACACCTCGGTGAGCGGCGAGACCCCGACGAACGCGGTGCACACGTCGGTGCCGCCCGAAACCGAGGCGGGCTGCACGTGCTCACCGACGTGCTCGGCGACCCACACCGATCCTTCCGTCGGCAGCGGCGCACCGGTGGAGCCCACCTGCCGCAGCGATGACAGGTCGAGGTCACGACCCGGCGAGAGCCCTGCCGCCCGACACGCCATCAGGAACGGCGCGCTCACCCCCAGCGAGGTGATCCCCAGCTCGGCGGTGAGCCGCCACAGCGTCCCCAGGTCCGGGTGCCCCGGGTCGCCGTCGAACGTCACCACGGTCGCGCCGACGAGGAGTCCGGAGACGAGGTAGTTCCACATCATCCAGCCCGTGGTGGTGAACCACAGGAACCGGTCACCCTCCCCGAGGTCCTGGTGCAGCCCGATGGCCTTGCAGTGCTCGAGGGTGATCCCGCCGTGGCCGTGCACGATCGCCTTGGGCAGCCCCGTCGTCCCCGACGAGAACAGCACGTACAGCGGGTGGTCGAACGGCACGGGGGTGAACTCCACGGGCTGTTCGTCGGCGAGGAGCTCCGCCCAGGTCACCACCCGCACCGAGGGGGCCACCGTCGCCGCGTCCAGGTCGGGCCTCGACACCCCGTCACCGAGGTAGGGCAGCGACACGACCGCCTCGACCGACGGCAGGACCGAGACCACGTCGCCGACCTCGCCGCGTCGATCCACCACCCGGTCGCCGTAGACGTACCCGTCCACCGCCAGCACCACCTTCGGCGCCACCTGCCGGACGCGGTCGACGACCGCGCGGACGCCGAACTCCGGGGCGACCGACGACCACACCGCGCCCAGCGAGGCGCACGCCAGGAACGCGACCACGGCCTCGGGGACGTTCGGGAGGTACCCCACGACCGCGTCGCCGCGCCGCACCCCCAGTGCCCGCAACCCGGCCGCCGCCGCACCCACCTGCGAACGCAGCTGCCCCCACGACAGCGACACCTCCCCCCGGGTCTGCGACACCCCCACCAACGCCGGGGCCACCGACGTCGACCCTCGCAGCGCATGTTCGGCGTAGTTCAGCGTCGCCCCCCGGAACCACACCGCCGAGGGCAGCCACCCCTCGAGCACAGCCTGGGGCCGGTCGACGAACCCCACCGAGAACTCGTCGGCCACCGCCGACCAGAACCCCGTCAGATCCGACACCGACCACTCCCACACGTCGGCGTACGAGGAGGCCGTGGCCGGGCCGTGGGCCGAGGCGAACCGGCCCAGAGACGACGCCGACCACGCCGACGGCGGCGGCGACCACAGCACCTCACCCTGGCGATCCATGCCGACAACCTCCCGTCTCCGCCGTCCTCAGGCCCGTCCCCGACGCACCGTGTCCCCCACGGTAGTGACGACCACGCCGGTGGCCGCACGACGAACCTCACCCGGTCTCGAGCGCCCCGAGGGCGTCGAGGTCGTCCTCGTAGCGCCGGAGCACCTCGGACTTCAACCCGGCGTGCACCGGATCGTCGAGCCCCGGATCGGTGGCCAGGATCCGGGCGGCGATCCGACGCGTCGCCGCGACGAGGTCGCGGTCACGCGACAACCGGGCCAGGCGCAGGTCGGTGATCCCCGACTGGGCCCGACCGAAGAGCTGCCCCTCACCGCGGAGCTCGAGGTCCGCCTCGGCGAGGGCGAACCCGTCGCTGTTCGCGGCGACGACCTCCAGGCGGCGTCGGGCGTCGTCGGCCAGCGGCCCCGACCACCCGGCGAAGAGCACGCAGTAGCTGCGGTCGGTACCGCGCCCGACACGGCCGCGCAGCTGGTGCAGCTGGCTGACGCCGAACCGTTCGGCGTCCTCGATCAGGATCATCGTGGCCTCCGGGACGTCCACCCCGACCTCGACCACCGTCGTGGCGACCAGCACCGCGGCCTCGCCGGTACGGAACGCCGTCATCGCCGCGTCCTTCTCGGCCGGCGTCATCCGCCCGTGGACCAGCGCGACCCCCACCTCGGAGAACTCCCCGTCCGCCAGTCGGGCGTGCTCGTCGACCACCGCGGTCCCGTCGGCGACGTCGCTGGGATCGACGAACGGGCACACCACGAAGGCCCGCCGCCCCTGCGCCGCTTCGCGACGCACGAAGTCGTACACCCGTGCCCGGCGTCCGTGTTCCTCGGGGGTGATCAGCGCGGTCACGACCGGTTGCCGCCCCGGCGGGAGTTCGTCGAGGACGGTGACATCGAGGTCGCCGTACACCGTCAGTGCCAGCGAGCGCGGGATCGGCGTCGCCGTCATCACCAGCACGTCCGGGGTGGTCGTGGTGGCCGCGTCCGCGGACTTCTCCATCAACGTCACCCGCTGGGCGACCCCGAAGCGGTGCTGCTCGTCGATCACGGTGACCCCCAGGTCCGCGAACCGCACCCCTTCCTCGAGGAGGGCGTGGGTCCCGACGATGAGGTCGACCTCGCCGCTGGTGAGCGAGCCCAGGATCCGGCGCCGTTGCGCCACCGGCGTCGCGGAGGTGAGCAACTCGACGCGGAGTCCGTCGAGGACGTTCACGCCCAGCGGCGCGAGGAGCTCGGTGAGGGTGCGGTGGTGCTGCTCGGCCAGCACCGCCGTCGGGGCCATCAACGCCGCCTGCCGGCCGTTGTCGACGGCGCACAGCATCGCCCACACGGCGACGAGGGTCTTCCCCGAGCCGACGTCTCCCTGCAGCAGCCGGTGCATCGCTCGCTGCGAGGCCAGATCGCCGCCGAGCTCGTCGAACGCGCGGCGCTGGGCGGCGGTCGGTGGGAACGGCAGCACCTTCAGGAACGCCTCGGCGGCACCGCCGTCGACGGGGGCGTTGTCGAGGCCGACCGTCTCGGCCTCGAGGCGCACCCGCCGCCACTGCACCCCCAGCTGCAGCCCGAACAGCTCGTCGAAGGCGAGCCGGCGACGCGCCGTGCGGCGTTCGGCGTGATCGCGGGGACGGTGGATGCAACGGATCGCGGTGTCGAGGTCGACCAGGCCCTCCTCGTCGAGGATCGACGGGTCGACCCAGTCCCCCAGCGGCCCGATCCCCGCCAGCGCCGCCTCGACGAGCTCGCTGAGCGCGAAGCTGGTCACCCCCTCGGTCGCCGGGTAGACGGCGAGGAGTCGCTGGTGCTCCAACCGCCGGGCGGCGGCGTCGGGATCGACGTCGTCGGCGACCCGCCCCAACAACTGCGCCTCGGGGGCGGCGAGCTGCAGTTCGTGGCGGAAGCGCTTCACCACCCCGCTGAAGGCCACGACCGAGCCCTCCGGGAGGCGTTGACGGCGGAACGACTGATTGAAGTAGGTGACCCGGAACACGTTCCCGCTGGCCTGGCGCACCTCGCCCTCGAGGAGGTCGAGGGAGCGCCGGCGTCGCCCCCTCGGCGGGACCCGGCGCCCGGTCCACCTCCGGACCTCGCCGATCAACGTCGCCGGCTCGCCCTCGGCGACCTCGGCGACGTCGAGGACCTCGCCCGCGTCGTGGTAGGTCCGTGGGTAGTGACGCAACAGCTCTTCGACGGTGCGGATCCCGAGACCGTCGGCGAGGCGACGCGCGGTCACCCCCCCGACGCCCGGCAGGGCCGTGACCGGATCGGTGAGCTCGAGCGTCACTCGACACCGATCCACAGCACCGCCGGGCGCACCCCGGCGTCCAGCGACTCGACGTGCGCCGCCGGAGCCCGCTCGCTGATGACGGCGTCGACGTCACCGCGTTCCTCGAACGAGCTGTCGGCGCCGTGGAGGACGGTGACGACCTCGGCGTCGGCCGCCCCCAGCAGGTCGCAGGCCACCGCCGCGGCCTCCGGCAGGTCACCGGCGACCGCACGCGCCTCGCCGTCGACCCTGACCACCAGCTCACCGGCCCGGACCGGACCCGCCGTGCTCCCGCCGTCGGCGACCGCGACGACGACCTCGGCGACCTCGAGCCCCTCGACGGCGGTGCGCACGTCGGCGGTGACGTCATCGGGGTCGCCGGCCGGATCCATCACCGTGGCGGCGACCAGGACGGCCACGGGGGTGTCGACCTCGGCGAGCACCTCGACGCGGTACCCGTCGGTGCGGGCCAGCTCCGCGGCCTGGCGGACCACCTCCGTGACCTGCCGCGCGCCGGGGAACAGCAGGACGCGGTCGGCGGCGACGGACTCGACCGCGCCGACGAGGTCGTCCACCGACGGCGTCGCGCCGGCGTGCTCGACCAGGGCCACGCCGGAGTCGGCCAGCAGCGCGTGCATCCGGCGGCCCTGGGCGACGGCGACGGCCGCCACGCCTCGGGCGGCGTGGCCCGTCCGGGACGCCGACGACGACCGGATCGCGTCGCCCAGGTCGACGACCTCGAGGCGGGTGGGGGTGCCGTACGCCAACGCGGCGTCGATCGATGCCCCCACCGCGGCGGTGTGCACGTGCACGTTGAGCAGCCCCCCGGCCGCGACCACCACGACCGAGTCACCGAGGCCCTCGAGTTCTTCACGGAGCTCGCCGGCCACCGCGTCCGGGGCGTCGAGGAGGTACTGCACCTCGAACGGGTGCGCGAGCGAACCGTGGCACGCTCCGGACCCCTCGGTGGTCAGCCCACGGGGGGCGTCGACGACGACGTCGAGCCCCTCACCGGAGACGTGACGGTGCACCGCGGCGAGGAGGACCTCGAACCCCCGGGCCCCGGCGTCGACGACCCCCGCCTCGGCGAGGACGTCGAGCTGCTCGCGGGTGCGTTCGACGGCCCGCGCCGTCGCCCGGCACGCCGCCGCCGAGGTCTCGAGGAGGTCGGCGCCGTCCGCCACCGCCGCGGAGGCGGCGTCGGCGGCGGCCGCGATCGCTGACAGCATCGTGCCCTCGACCGGGTGGGCCACCGCCTCGTACGCCAGGTCGCGGGCGTGCCGCAGCGCGTCGGCGTACAACGCGGCGTCGATCTCGTCACGGCCGGTGACCACCTCGACGACGGCGCGCACCACCTGACTCACGATCACCCCGGAGTTCCCACGGGCCCCCCGGATCACACCACGGATCACCAGGGTGGCGAGGTCGTCGACGTCGCGGACGCGACGCATACGCCGTGCGTCGTGCAGCGCCTCGAGCCCTGCCCGGATCGTGAGCACCATGTTCGTCCCGGTGTCCCCGTCCGGGACCGGGAAGACGTTCAAGTCGTCGATCTGGTCGCGGCGCTGCACCAGGGCGCGGTGCACCCGGTCGAAGAGCACGGGGAGCTCCCGCGCCGCGAGCGGCGCCGCAGCCGTGCTCGACACGTCGGCCTCGTCCTCCGGGGGTCGCCGACCAGCCTAGTCGCCGACCGCTCGGCCCCCGGGGCGCCCGGCGCACCGCGCTGGTCGCGCCGACGGGGGGCTGCTACCTTCCCTGACCGACGACTTCGATTCGAACCGTTCCCCGCCGTAGCGCCGCGCCCTCGACCGTGTGCGCCCGGGACGATCAGGAGAGGCACACCCGATGGCGTCCGTCTGTCAGCTCTGCGCCAAGAAGGCCTGGACCGGTAAGCAGGTCTCCCACTCCCACCGCCGTTCGAGCAAGCGGTGGACCCCCAACATCCAGCGTGTCAAGGCGTTCGTCGACGGACGCACGGTCCGCCTCGACGTCTGCACGTCGTGCCTGAAGGCCGGCAAGGTCACGCGCCCACCCGTCTCGGCGTCCTGAACCTGCCGGGTTCACGGCCGTCCCCGGCTCCCGCGAGGGCCCGGACGCCGACCCGGACGCACCGCGCCCCGGCGATCGCCGGGGCGCGCGGCTGTGCCTCGTGATCCGCGGTCAGCGGGGGATCACCGGCTCGACGTCGCGTGCCGCGATGAATGACGGCCTCGGTGCCCGTGCGGCGAACGGTTCCACCGCGGCGTTGTCCACCGAGTTGAACACCACGAAGACGTTGCTGCGTGGGTACGGGGAGATGTTCGAGGCCGAGCCGTGCATCAGGTTCGCGTCGAAGAACACCACGGAACCGGGTCGGCCGAGGATCTGCCGGATCCCGGCCTGCTGCCCGACGATGAGTTCGTGCAGCGAATCGTGGTCGGGTGTGCCGATCTCCTGACGCTTCAGTGAGTTGCGGTAGTGGTCCTCGGGGGTCTCCCCCACCGTCGTCACGAACGTGCGGTGAGAACCCGGGACGATCAGCAGCGGACCGTTCACCGGCGTGTTCTCGGTGAGGGTGATCGAGGCCGACAGCGTGCGCATCCGCGGCAGGCCGTCCTCGGCGTGCCACGTCTCGAAGTCCGAGTGCCACCAGAACCCGTCACCGGTGAACCCCGGCTTGGCGTTGATCCGACTCTGGTGGATGTACACCTCGCTGCCGAGGATCTGTCGGGCCGGCTCGACGATCCGCGCGTCGGTGGCGATCGAGCGGAACACCTCGTCGCTGCGGTGGATCTCGAAGATCGACCGCACCTCGTCGCTGGTGAGCTCGGTCACCGTGCGCTCGTCCGCGCGGACGGCCGGGTCGGCCGACAACGTGGCCAGACGGTCACGCATCCGCGCCACCTCGTCGTCGGAGAAGAGGTCCTCGACGACGAGGGCACCGTCACGGTCGAAGGTGTCGAGTTGTCCCTGGGTGAGCGGCCCGTCCTGGGCCGAGCCGTGGACCACCGGATCGGTGCGTTCGAGGAGCTCGGGTTCGCTCGCGATACGGGTGGGGTACAGGTCCTGTGCCGTGATGTTCGCCGTGTCCATCCGGGTCAAAGGCGCCTCCTCGGTCGGGTACGACGTTGTCCACGTACGTGACCGGCGGGCGGGCGGGGTTCCCCGGTGGGCGGGGTTCCCGGCCGGGCGGGCCGGGTACCCAGACGCCTCGCCCGCCGCTGGCGACCCGGCGTCGATCGCCGCCCGGGGACGAACCACCGCTGCCCCGGGGGCGATCGGCGGCCGGGGTCGACCACGGTTTCCCTGGTACCGAGGTTCCCCGGCTTCGTCAACCCGACCCGGTCAGGCGGTTGGGCCGTCGTCGGCCAGCAGCGGGTAGGACCCGTCGGCGTCGAGGCTCTCCCGCCCCGTGAGCGCCGGTGTGAACACGCACACGACGTGGAGGTCGGTCACGACCGTCACCTGGGCAGGGCTGTCGACGTCGAGGACGTACAGCACCCCGGAGGCGATCGGGTGCACCACTTTGCGGCGGCGATCGAGGAGCTCGCCGCGTCCACCGAGGCAGTACACGGCCGCCTGGTGATTGCGGTACCACAACCGTGTCGTGGTACCCGCGTACAGCACGGTGTCGTGGAACGAGTACGGGGGACCGTCACCGTGCAGGAGCAGCCGACGACTGGCCCAGGCGGGTCCGGTGGCTTCACGTTCCCCACCGGCCAGCTCCGCGAGGCGGCGGATGAGCATCGGCACGGTCCTGCGCTGCCGGCCGGGGGCCGTGGTGCGGCCCCC
>SLDB01000024.1 GCA_007125475.1 Nitriliruptoraceae bacterium
ACAGTAGCTCGACGAGCCCTCCACTCACGGGGGTCCCAGGGAGCAAGCCGTGGGCAACCGCTCCCCAGACTCTGCCGGACGACGGGTTCCATGGGTCTGGCGCTCCCTTGCTGTAGTCAGCACTTCATGGCGGCCTGGCGGCCGGCGCCCCTGAGGATGAGAATGACTGTCGTGCTACGACAGTCACGCCGAATCGGCTATTCACGTGTCAGCTGGAGACCCCCTCGTGTCGCTTTCGTTTACGGGCCGTTCGGGAGCCGCCCGTCCAGATCCGTGCCAACTTCGACGGTGGCTTCCTGCTGCGCCTGTGGATAACCCGGCCGGCAGGCGTCCAGGCCGGCGTACGGTGGGTGGGTACGCCGGCCGAAGCGAGCACACGCCATGGGGATCCCACAGCCTCCCTCAGGCGCCTTTCAGGTGCGATTCCAACACGACCATGCGTCCTACGTGGCCACCTATCCGACACGTGAGCTCGCAGAGGAAGCCGAACCGCTGCTTCGGGCTGCCGCGCTGGCCGGTCGCCGCGCCGAGGCCAAGACCGATCACGACGCCGTCGAAGCCCCTCCACTCCAGGTTCCCACCAGAGGCCCGGGACGGGCACCAACGCCCGCACAGGTGCGCGCGTCGTCGGCTGCAGCAGCCGAGCTGATCGACACGATCCTCGACGACGTCGTGAGTGAAGGGGTGGACCGAGTGCCGGCACCGGACGTGATGCTGACAACCGGTCAGGCGGCGGTGCTGCTCGGCGTGTCCCGCCCGACGCTGGTCGGCTGGCTCGAAGCGGGCCGCATCCCGTTCCACCGGCGCGGCACACACCGACGCGTGAACCGCCCCGACGTTCTCGCCGACCGTCACCAGCTCCAGCAGCCGGACAGCAGGCAACAGATCTAGCGCGAGGTCTCGCCCGGGCGGGGCCGGTGGGCGTCTGACCTGGCCACGTGCAGCGCCCGGAGCACGTCGATCCGCTCGGGCCGGCGCCGGTAGATCACGACGTACGGGAACGCGCGCACGACCGCACGACGGACATCGACGTAGCCAGCTACGAGCGGTGCACTGCGCGGGAACTCCTCCAGGCGTGCGAACGGTTCGTCCAACGCCGCCGCGCCTCACACGTGACCGCCTCCCACCTCCCTACGACTCGGCGGGACGCTTGGTGAGCCGTGCACTAGGCGCGCCGAGCACGACTCGAACAACCGAGCCAGGCCCGGTATGCACCGCGATCATGGTGTTGACAGTTCGAGCGGAGGTGGAACGACGGGGGTGCTCAGACGAGGTAGGCCCGCAACGCCCGGCGGACGATGGCGGACTTGTGGACGCCTTCGCGATCGGCACGCTGCTCGAGCAGGTCAGCGAGGTCGTCATCGAGCCGGGCATTGACGGTGGGCGATGGCCCCTCACCCTTCGCCAGACGCGGGCGGCCCCGTCCGGTCGGGCGCACGTGGATCTGGCGGGGCGGATACCCCGCTGCAGCGTCATCGGCGAGGCGTTCGGCAAGCTCATCGGTGACCTTGACGCTGGTGCGTCGCTTCTTGGGCTCGTTCATGGTCTGTCCTCCCTTGGGAGGTAGCGCTCATAGGCCTTGCGTAGCCTCATCGCATGGATGGCGACTTCGCCGTCATCGATGTCATCGACGGTGATGACCTCCAGCATGCGACCCGTGCGGTCGGGGCCGATGTAGAGCACGCCATCGATCTGGTCGACGTTCGTTTCAACTGGACCGGCTGCCACCGCGTTGTCGATCGCGTGCTGGATGTCCGGGTCGGCGATCCCGTGGCGGCGGGCGCTGTCCCTGATCTCCATCACCCAAGTGTATCACAATATTCCTCTAGCGGCCTTCGACGTGAACAGGAGCACGAGCGCGTCCCGGCTGCGCGAGCCGGCGATCGAAATCACTGGCCGCGCTCGTGTAGTGGCTGCAACGCCACCGCTGGCTGTACCAGGTGCGGGCGGGTCGCGAGGGGTACGGAGAGGACCTCGGTGAGGCAGCGCCCAGGTGGCTCGAGGGCAACCTACGACCGCACGGCAACTCCTGGGCAAACTGCAGATGTCCAGCACCGATCGCGAGCATCATCTGCATGGCCACCTGACAGCCGCCAACCGCCGGTCCCCGGACCCGGGAACCGACTCGTGGCGCTCCCGTCCGGACCTGGCCGCCATCCAGATCCGTCCAACCGGCAATTCGGTCAGCGACCGCCATTTCGCTCAGTTGCCGTTATCTCGCTCAGTTCGCGTGAGGCAACGCGATGACGTGTCGCGATGTCTGCGGCGGACGATCAGGATGTTGGCGTCGACAGAGCTCCGCGTCACCGACCGCCACTCTCGGGCCACGCACCGATGGACGCCACCCTCCCACCTTTATGCCATACTTCTTTCTTGGCAGGTCACGCTCTGAGAAGTTTGCCATAAAGGTCGACTGTGGATCATCAACACCTCACCTCCGACGAGTTCCACGCGAGGTACTCCGGCGAATCGGACACGATCGAGTTCAAGCAGGGCGTCTCGGAGCACAAGATCGCGGAGGTAGTCACCGCGTTCTCGAACACGGGTGGCGGCACCGTCCTTGTCGGCGTCGACCCCCGTGGTCATCCGGTCGGTACGAACACCGACGGTGAGGCCGAGGCTCGACTACATCGAGTCGTAGGAAGGGTCCATCGCCCGGGCCGCTACACGCTTCGTGTCCTCGACGTCGAGAGCGTGAAGGTCCTGGCCATCGAAGTCTCGCGACGCGAGGGTGGCTACGCGCAGACCACAGACGGCCGTGTGCTCGTGCGTCGCGGCGCGATGAACGTCGCGCTGCTCGGCGAGCAGCTCGACGAGTTCGTCAGCCGTCGGGCGCTGCGACGCTTCGAGTCGACCCGGACCGAACGCACGACCGACGATGTCGACCCGCAACTGCTCGAGGAGCTCGCGAACGCCTTCGGGTGGGGCGAAGCCACGACCGATCGGCTCGCAGACCACGGGTTCCTCGACCTCAGCAGTTCACCGCCCTCGCTCACCGTCGCTGGCGTGCTGTACCTGCTGGCCGACCCAACGGACACGCTCGGCAAGCCCTACGTCGAGGTGTTTCACTACCGCGAGGACGAGAGCGAGAGCAGCCGAAGGAAGATCGCCGGGCCGCTGCAACATCAGGTAGCGCAGGCCACCGCCACCGTCGCCGAAGCTGTTGGCCACGACGTGGTTGTGCTCGGAGTCCGCCGCTACGAACTCGACCGCCTGCCCACGGAGGTTCTCCGCGAAGCTATCGCCAACGCCGTTGCTCATCGGGTCTACGAAGACCTCCGACGGGCTGTCCGCATCGACATCCGAAGCACCACCGTCACTATCACCTCACCCGGACCGCTTCCTGAGCCCGTCACACTCGCAACCATCCGCGAGCAGAACGCCGCCCGGAACGTGCGCGTCATCGAAGCCCTCCGCCGCTTCAGGCTGGCCGAGGACGCCGGCCGTGGCGTCGACCTCATGCAAGACGCCATGGCTGCACACCTCCTCGACCCGCCACGCTTCGACGCCGACGACGCCAGTGTCACCGTCACCCTGCCCCTGACGAGCACCGTCACTACCACCGAACGCGCCTGGATCACTGAGATCGAGACCCGAGGTGAACTGCATCCCACCGACCGCATCCTGCTCGTCCATGCCGCACGCGGCGAAGCCCTCACCAACAGCGCGGTGCGCACCCTGCTCGGCATCGACAGCACGCACGCCCGCGCCGCCCTCCAACGGCTGCGCGACCTCGGCTTCCTGCGCCAGGTCGGCAACCGTGCCGGTGCGCGCTACCTCCTCGGCGACGACCTCAAGCCGCCTGCGGGTCTACGCCTCACCGACCGGGATCTCCGCGAGGCCGTCCTTGACCTCGCGCGACGGCAACCGCTCACCAATCGCCTCGTGCGCGAGCAGTTCGCCCTCGATCGCCCGGAAGCCCTCCGCATCCTTAAGGAGCTCGTCGCGTCCGGCGACCTCATCCAAGAGGGCCAACGGCGCGGCACCCGCTACCGCCGCCCGAACTCGGCCCGATGAGCGCTTCGGCGACTGGAAGTCAAGGCCTTCCGCACGGCCGACAAGGCCAGCAGCTTGCGGGCCACGAGCTCGTCGGGGTGCAGGCCGGCCCAGCTGGCTGGCACCGCCAGCGAGCAGCCGTGTTCAGGCCGTGGAGATCGTCTCGAGCAGTACGAACCATCCAGATCCGTCCAACCGACAATGCTCTCAGCGACCGCTATCTCTCTCAGTTCGCCGTAGTTCGCTCAGTTCGCGTCACCCTCGTACCCGAAGATCGTGGTGTCGGCGGTTCGATCCCGCCCCTGACCACCCCTTGGACGGTCTCGTAGACGCCCTTGCGAGTCCGTTTCCTGGGTCTCTCGACATGAGTGTGGGTTGTTCATGCCCGGTCCTACCACGGGAGGGTGATGGTGACGGGGCCGCCCGAGAGCATCACCAGGGCGAGAGTGGCCTCGGCTGAGTGGAACCCGAACGCCCGTCGGACGATACGCCCTACCCGGCGGTTGAGGCGTTCCCGCGCTACCGAGTGGCCTGACACCCGGCTGTCCCAGAGCGGGCTGTCCCGATGGTCTTCATTGTTGGATGACTGCGAGTAGATCACCCGCTTCGACGCGTGTGCCGGAGGGTGCGACGACGCGTTCTACGGTCCCGGCGGCGTGCGCCCGGATCGGCGACTCCATCTTCATCGCTTCGATGATCCCGATCGATTGACCCACCTCGACCTGGTCGCCGTCGTCGACCTCGAAGGTGACGACGCCGGTCATCTGGGCGGCGAGGTGGCGGGGGTCCTCGGGGTCGGCCGACTCGCGCGTCACCTGGT
>SLDB01000187.1 GCA_007125475.1 Nitriliruptoraceae bacterium
CGTCGACGATCCGTGCGATGCCGGCCTTTGTGCCGCGACCGTCGTCGCCACCGCTGCGCCGCTGACCTCGACGGTGGAGGATCGACGGTGACGCAGGGACGCCCCACCCCTTCCCCCGAGCTCGACGGACCGCTCGCCGCGTCGATCACCTCCCCAGGCACGCCGCCCACGATCTTGGACGGGGACTCGCTCCGGGCGAGCGAGGGGCCGGTAGGCCACGACGAAGACGAGCCGTGGGACACCATGCGCAGACGACTCGTGATCGACCGTGCGCGGCACCTGCTCGAGGACGTCATCGAGACCCTCGAGGAACTCGCCCCGGCTCCAGACCCCTCGCTCGATGCGGCCCTGCGGCACCTGCGCAGCACCCTCCGCCGGCTCAGGGTGTTGTGACCCGACCCCGGCAAGCGCCGCCCGGAACGAGCCCGCGGTGTGCTCAGTGTCAGCTTCGGGGTCGGTGTCGCGGGGGTGATCGGGTGGTCCGGCGACAGGGGGTGACGGCCGACCCCCGCACCGGCCACAGGCGTTAGCGTTCGTCGTCGGGGCGACGAAGGGCCACGGATCGTGTCGGGTGTCAGGGGTGCCCAGCTGGTCGGTGCCGTCCTGGCCGGGGGCGCGTCGCGACGGATGGGCCGGGACAAGGCGCAGCTCCTCGTCGAGGGCGCCACCCTCCTCGACCGCAGCCGTGCGGCGGTGGCGGGGGCGATCGATCCGGGACCGGTGACCACGATCGGTTTGCCGCCCGACGACGAGGTCGCCGACGCCGGGCCGGGCGCGGCTGACGACCACCGCCGGATCCCCGACCACCGGCCGGGCGCCGGCCCGCTCGCGGGCCTGGAAACCGCCCTCGAACACGCCGGCGACACCGAGGTCGTGCTCGTCGTCGGGGTCGACCATCCGTGGCTCTCGCCGGCGGTGTTGGCGTTCCTCGTCCGGGCCTTGCACGACGCGCCAGGGCACGTCGACGCGGCGGTGCTCGGCACCGGCGAGGGTCCCCAACCGCTGATCGGGGCGTACCGCCCACGTGCCCGGGCGGTGCTCGGTCGCCTCCTCGACGGCGGCGAGCGGCGCCTGATGGCGGTGTTGGACCACCTCGACGTCGAGGTGGTGGCTCCCGCGCGGTGGCGGCCCCTGGACCCGCTGGGGGCCAGCGCCGTCGACGTCGACGACCCGGCCGACCTCGAGGAGGCGGTGTCGTGGTATTCGCGCGCCCGCGCCACGGCCGCGGACCGCCACGAGGCGGGGGGGAGCGGTCCGGGGCGCACCGCCGCCCCCCGGATCGCGGTGACGCGCGTCCGTGACGGTTGCGTGGAGCACGCCGACGACACCGTCGTCGGTGAGGAGCCGCTCGAGATCCGCGCGGCCGGGCCGGGCCAGGACCCGGTGACGCTGGTCACCACGCTTCGGACCCCCGGCCACGAACGTGAGCTCGCCGTCGGGTGGGTGCTGGCCGACGGCGTCGCCACCGCAGCCGACGTCCTCGGCGCCCGGATCGGGGACCCGCTTCAGCTTGCCCGCCCCGAGGACACGGTCACCGTCGAGCTGCGCGGGCACCTCGACCCCGGCCTGGTCGCCCACCGCCACGCCCTGGCCACGGCCTCGTGCGGGGTGTGCGGGCGGGCGACGATCGACGAGGTGGTGGCGCGGGTACCGCCGCTCACCGACGACCCCTTCACGGAAACCCCCATGGCCTGGGGCACGCTCACGAAGCTCCCTGACGAACTCCGCCTCGCCCAGGCGCGTTTCCAGGCGACCGGTGGGCTGCACGCCACCGGCCTGTTCGCCCCCACCGGGCGGCTGGTGACGATCCGTGAGGACGTCGGGAGGCACAACGCCCTGGATGCGGTGATCGGTGCGCACGCGCTCGCAGGGGTGTGGCCGGCGGACGGGTTGGGTGACCTCGTGTGCGTGCTCTCCGGACGGATCGGCTTCGAACTCGTCGCGAAGGCCGCGGTCGCGCGGCTGCCGATCGTGTGCGGGATCGGGGCCGCCTCCGACCTCGCGGTCCGCACCGCCGACCGTCTGGGGATCACCCTGGTCGGGTTCCTGCGCGGCGCGTCGGGCACGATCTACACCCACCCGCAACGCATCGACCTGGCGACGTCCGGACCTCCGGTCGCCGCACCGCGGTGACGGTGCGGCCGGGGACGCGACGTGGGAGAGGAGCACGCATGGGGCACGGACCGAAGGCATCCAACCCGCTGCGACGACGGTTCCACCGGCCGCGGTGGCGGCCCAGCCAGTGGGTGAGCTGGCGCCCCAACGGCATCGGGCTGCAGAAGCCCAACCACTACAAGGAGATGCTCTCCACGGTCGCCGAGAACCGGGGACAGCTGCGCTACGCCTCGCGGATCCTCACCAAAGGGGTGTGCGACGGTTGTGCGCTCGGGGTCGCCGGGCTGCACGACTGGACGATCGACGGGATCCACCTGTGCACCACGCGGCTGAACCTGCTGAAGCTGAACACGATGGACGCGATGGCCGACGACGCGCTCGCCGACGTCGCGTCCCTGCGCGGCCGCACGGCCGCACAGCTGCGTGAGCTCGGCCGCCTCGCCCACCCGATGCTGCGGCGCCGCGGCGAGGCGGGCTTCACCCGGATCAGCTGGGACGAGGCGATGACGCTGGCCGCCGAGCGGATCCGTGACGCCGGCCCCGACCGGATCGGGTTCTTCACCACCTCCCGCGGGATCACCAACGAGGTCTACTACGTCGCCGGGAAGGTCGCCCGCTACCTCGGCACCAACGACGTCGACAACGCGGCACGTATCTGTCACTCGCCTTCGACCGGGGCGATGAAGGAGACGCTCGGGGTCGGCGCCACGACCGTCTCCTACACCGACGTCATCGACCACAGCGACCTGATCGTGCTGTTCGGATCGAACGCCGCGAACGCCCAGCCGGTGTTCCTGAAGTACCTCTACCTCGCCAAGCAGCGGGGGGCGAAGGTCGCGGTGGTCAACCCGTTCCGCGAGCCGTCGCTGGATGCGTACTGGGTCCCGTCCAACCTCGAATCGGCGTTGTTCGGCACCCGCATCACCGACGCGTTCTTCGAGGTGGCACGCGGCGGCGACACCGCGTTCATCACCGCGGTGCTCAAGGTCCTCCTCGAGCGAGACCAGGTCGACCGCGCCTTCATCGACCGGCACACGACCGGCTTCGAGGCGCTGGCCGCCGAGGTGGCACGCCACGACCTCGACGACCTGGTGGCCTGGGCGGGGTCCAGCCGGGCCGACGTGGAGCGCTTCGCCGCGTTGTACGACGCCTCGCGGGCAAGCGTGCTGGTGTGGTCGATGGGGATCACCCAGCACACGTTCGGGACGCAGAACGTGCACGCCATCGTCGATCTGGCGCTGGCGCGCGGCAACGTCGGCCGTCCCGGGGCCGGGTTGATGCCGATCCGCGGCCACTCGGGGGTGCAGGGCGGTGCCGAGATGGGGGCGTACGCGACCTCGTTCCCGGGGGGTGAGCCGATCAACACGGACACCGCCGCGGCGCTCGCCGACCAGTGGGGGTTCGCGGTGCCCGACGAGCCCGGCCGCTCGGCGACCGAGCTGGTGGAGGCCGCCGGTCGCGGCGAGGTCGACGTGCTGTGGTCCTCGGGAGGGAACTTCCTGGAGACGCTCCCCGACCCACGGACGGTGCGCACGTCGTTGGAGCAGGTGGGGCTGCGGGTGCACGTCGACATCGTCGCTGCGACCCAGATGCTCATCGACGGCGACGAGGTGCTGCTGCTGCCGGCGATGACCCGCTACGAGCAGCCGGGGGGTGGCACGGAGACGACCACCGAACGCCGTGTGGTGTTCTCCCCGCAGATCCGGGGTCCGCGGGGACGCGCCGATGGCCCCGGCGAGGTCCGTGCGGAGTGGGAGATCTACCTGGATCTCGCCCACCGTGTCGACCCCGACCGGGCCCACCTGCTGGGGTGCGACGACGCGCAGGCGATCCGCGAGGAGATCGCGCGGGTCGTGCCGGCCTACGCCGGGATCGAGTCGCTGCGCGAGAGCGGTGACCAGGTCCAGTGGGGCGGCGAGCGGCTGTGCGAGGGCTGGCGGTTCCCCACCGACGACGGCCGCGCCCGGTTCGTGCCGGTCACCCCGCAGGAGGCGACGCTGCCGCCGGGGCGGTTCCGGCTCTCGACCCGCCGCGGCAAGCAGTTCAACACGATGGTGTGGCGGGACGTCGACCCGGTCACCGGCGCGGACCGCGACGCACTGTTCGTGTCCCCGGCCGACGCCGCCCGGCTGGCGATCGGTGAGGGCACCCCGGTCCGGGTCCGCTCGGCGAGCGGTGAGGTGAGCGCCCGCGTCAGGATCGCGGCGATCCGGGACGGCAACGTCCAGATGTTCTTCCCGGAGGCGAACCCGCTGCTGGACCCCACCCGGCGCGACCCGGTCGGGCTGGTCCCCGACGACAGCGCCGAGGTGGAGATCCTCCCGGTGCGCTGACGGGCGCGGCGCCGGCCGGGTACGAGGAGCGGCGGAGCGAGGTGCTACGGCTGCAGTGTGAGGGCCGGTGCTGCATCGGCGCCCTCGCGCCGGGCGGCCTCGAGCTGTCGGTCGAGCTTCTCGGTGCGGCGGCGGTGTCGCCCGACGGTGAGGCCCGCGGTCACCCGCCGGTCCCGGTGCCGGTGGTGAGGGTCTCGCCGGTGAGCTCCCGCAGCTTCACCCGGATCTGGGACAGCAGCGCCTCGCCGTCGCGTGTGGCCTGGTAGTACCGGCGACGGTGGCCGTCGACGAGCCGTTCGTCGCTGGTCAGGTACCCGTGCTCCTCGAGCTGGTGCAGGATCGGGTACAGCGTGCCGACGCCGA
>SLDB01000062.1 GCA_007125475.1 Nitriliruptoraceae bacterium
CAACCACCCGGCCCGGACGCCCAGATGGCGACACCCAACGCCCAGCCGAGGTAGGCGAGGTTCACCACCACCCGGGCGGACGCCCCGGCCGGCCGGTCGAGCCAGCGTGGCCGGTCGCCGGAGGCCCGCAGCAGCGCGTCCAGGTGGGTGGCGACGTACACCGACATCAGCACCACGACACCCCAGGCGGCCAGCGGTCGGGCGGCGTCGACGAACAGCCCGATACCGAGGATCACCTCGACACCCCCGCTGACCAGGACGAGCGGGCGCGCCCCTGGCAGCCACGGCCACGGCGGCACCAGCGTGCTGAAGTAGCCCGGCACGGCGAAGTGGGCGACACCGACCAGGACCAGGAAGCCGGCGAGCACCACGGTGGCCGCCTGCCACAGGGGCGTGAGCGTCAGCATCCCACCTCGCTTTCGCCGATCGCGGGTACCTGCTCCCCCGAGCGAGGATCATGCCGGCCCCGGCACGTCGCCGCCGATCGCCGCCGGTCGCCGTGGGTCGTCGCCGCGCGCGGCGTGCCGGTCAGGTCGTGTGCACATCGCGCCGTCGGAAGCCGGCCAGCCCGACGCCGACCAGCACCGCCGCCAGCACGGTGAGGCCGGCGGGCCCGGCGGGCTGGACCGCGCCGCCGGGCAGGTCGGGGACGTGGTGGAACGGCGAGAGGGCACGCGCGCCGTCGGGGAGGTCGAGGACGTCGCCCATCAGCCCGACCACCGCGGCGTAGAGCAGGACGGCCCAGCTCAGCACCGTCGCCCGCGGGATCAGGCCGGTGAGGGCGGCGCCGACCCCGACGAGGACCCAGAGCGCCGGCAGGTGGACCAGGCCGGCGATGAGCAATTCGCCGAGCCAGCTGACATCGCCGCGCTCGATGGCGGCGGTGGTGCCGACCCCCGCGGCGGCGGCGAGCATGACGAGGCTTCCGGCGCCGGCGGCGACGGCCAGGTTGGTGCCGGCCCACCGGACACGGCTCAGGGCGGTGGCCAGCAGCGGCTCGGCCAGGCCGGCCCGCTCATCACGGTCCGAGCGCAGCGTGACGGTGAGCGTGTATCCGCCGGCGAGGAGGCCGAGCAGCAGGAGGACCGTGGCGAGGAACGCGTCGAGCACGGCGGCCTCCCCGGCCGCGCCGAAGAACTCCTGCAGCTGGGGGTTGTCGGCGAGGAAGCCTTCGACCTCGCCGAGCAGGGCTCCGAACGCGGCCCCGAACGCGAACAGGCCGACCGCCCAGATCCCCAAGGCGGTGCGCTCCAGCCGCAGGGTGAGCCCGGCCGGGTGGGTGAGCCAGTTGGCGGCGCGGGCCGGACCGGGGCGCGCCGGCAGCAGGCCGGCGGCGACGTCGCGGCGGCTGGCCAGGACGTAGGCCAGTGCGGTGAGCACGAGGGCTAGCAGCAGCGCCGGCAGCAGCGGCCACCAGCGTTCGTCGACCCAGGCCCGGGTCGACTGCACCCAGCCGATCGGGGACAGCCACGACCAGGTGCGGTCGTCACCGATGTCGCCCACCGCCCGCACGACGAAGGCCACCCCCAACGCCGCTACGGCGAGGCCGACCGCGCCGCGGCTGTGCTCGGTGAGCTGGGCGGTGACGGCGGCGACCGCGGCGAACACGATCCCGGCGACGGCCATCGACAGCCCGAAGGCCCAGGCACCGGTGGCAGCGAGCTCGGGCATGGCCGTGGCCAGCGTGACAGCGGTGACCGCCCCGATGGCGAGGTTGGCGCCGACGGCCACGACCAGCGCGGCGGTGGGTGCGGCATGGGCACCCACGACCGAGGAGCGGACGAGCTCGACGCGGCCGGCCTCCTCCTCGGCCCGGGTGTGGCGCACCACCAGGAAGATGCTCATCAGGGCCAGGGCCACGACGCCGTAGATGAGGTACTCGTTGGCGACCATCGCCCCGACGGTGTAGTCGTCGGTGCCGTAGCCGGGTCCGGTGAAGATGGTCAGCACGGGGCTGCGTGCGAACTCGCCCCGGGCCTGGCGCTCGGCCGCGGTCGGGTAGACCTCCGGAACGCTGACCGCGGAGACGGTCAGGAACCCGACGACACCGACGAGCCAGAGGGGCAACCGCACCCGGTCACGGCGCAACACCAGCCGCACCAGCGTGCCGGTCCCGGCCAACGCACCGGCGGTGGGACGGGTCGACGGGGCCCTCTTGCCGCTGTGCCGGCGGTCGTCACCGCTGGTCGTGGTCATCGTCCACCTCCGTCGCCGGCCGTGGCCAGGTCACGCTCGTAGTGGCGCATGAACAACTGCTCGAGCGTGGGTGGATGGCTGATCAGGCTGTCGATGCCGTGGCGGTGCAGCTCCCCGACCACGGTGTGCAGCTCCTCGCCGTCGACCTCGAAGGTGATCCGGCCGTCTTCGTGCCGCAGGTCGTGCACACCGGCGAGGTCGGCCAGCCCGTCGGCCGGGGTGCGGGTCGTGGCCGAGATCGTCGTGCGGGTCAGGTGACGCAGCTCGGCCAACGTCCCGGATTCGACGATGCGACCGGCCCGGATGATCGACACCGCGCCGCAGAGCCGTTCCACCTGCGCCATCAGGTGACTGGAGAGCAGCACGGTCGCGCCGGCGTCCTCGAGTTCGTTCACCACCTCGGCGAACACGGCCTCCATGAGTGGGTCGAGGCCGGCCGTCGGCTCGTCGAGGAGGTAGAGCTCCACGTCGCTGGCCAGCGCCGCGATGATCGCGACCTTCTGCCGGTTGCCCTTGGAGTAGGTGCGGGCCTTCTTGGTCGGATCGAGGTCGAAGCGTTCGCAGAGTTCGTCGCGACGGGCCGGGTCCACCCCGCCGCGGAGCCGGGCGAACACGTCGATCGCCTCACCGCCGGTCAGCGTCGGCCACAGCTCCACGTCCCCGGGCACATAGGCCAGGCGCTGGTGCAGCGGCACCGCGTCACGCCACGGGTCGCCACCGAGGACGTGCACCCGGCCCGCGTCGGCCCGCAGCAGCCCGAGCAAGACCCGGATCGCCGTCGACTTGCCGGCACCGTTGGGTCCCAGGAAGCCGTGCACCTCGCCCCGGGTGACCTTCAGGTCGACGCCGTCGAGCGCCCGGGTCTGCCCGAAGGCCTTGGTCAACCCTTCGGCAGCGATCACCTCGTCCATGGTCGTCGTCCTCCCGTCGCTCGCGCCGCGACATCGACTGCACATCGGTGTCGACATCGGCTGCGACACCGGTGTCGACGCCACCCTGGAGCGCCACGGTAACAACTACCTTACGTTCATGCAAGTAACCTACCTTTATGTCGGTAAGCAACGACCCGGTAGGCTCCCCGGCACCTGCAGGACGACGAGGACAGGTGGGAGATGGGCGAGGACACGGACGGCGGCGCACCACGCCGCGACGGGCGCAGCACCGACACCGCCCATCGGATCCGTGAGGTCGCCCTCGAACTGTTCATCCGGCAGGGGTTCTCCCGCACCACCCTCCAGGACATCGCCGACGAGCTCGGACTCACCCGCGCCGCCCTCTACTACCACCACCCGTCCAAGGACCACCTGATCGCCAGCCTGGTCCAGCCGGCCAAGGACGACATCGACGGGTTCCTCACCCACGCGGAGACCGACCACCTCTCGACCCGTGAGCTCCTCGAGGGCTTCTTCGACCTCAACTACCGCCACCGGATGATCTTCCTGGCGCTCGTCCGCGACCCCACCGGCCTCGGCAGCGTCGACGCCGAAGGGTGGGTCACCCAACTCGCCGCTCAGGCCCAGCGGCTCCTCGCCGGCGATGAGCCCACCACCGACGACCGCCTCCGCGCCCTGGTCGCGATCAACGGACTCAGCCGCTGCGCCACCGTGCTCCCCGACGTGCCACACGACGAACTGCGCGAGCACTCCGTCGCGCTGGCCATGGAGATCGTCGCCGGGATCCGCGGACACCCGGGGGCCGAGCCGGGCAGACAGCCCCGGTGAGTCCGACCGCGTGACGCCGGGTGGCACGACGCGACATCCGAGTGAACCGGCGGCTCGATGACCCCGGCCGGCTGCTGGACTCGTGTGTGGTTGCCCTCGACGCCACCAAGCCTGAACCGGGGAAACAGGTCAGCCTGCAGGATCGCGACCGGTGTCTCGGGTCAACGCAGCACGTACCAGAACGCCGTGGCGGCCCCGGGTCCGGGGTTGCGCCACGCGTCGATGACGGCGTGCGACGCAACGATGCTGTCGCCCTCCTGAAGCGTCTCCCGCTGCCCCTGCAGCTCGAGCTCCAGCACGCCCTGTGTCACGACGATGGACTCGGAGAACTTGCCGTCGAACAGAGGGCGGTCACCGGTCGCTTCAGGGTCGAAGTCGATCTCCCAGCAGCGACCGACGTCGGGGTCGTCCACGACGGCACGACCCGTCGCTCCGTCGGCGAGCCTCGTCGGCGAGTGCGCGCTGCGTCGTCCCAGCCGGTAACCCTGCGGGGTGCCGTCCTGGGGTCCGAACGGCACCCCCAGCGCCTCCCAGATCCGGATCAGGGTGTCTCCGGCGAGGCCGCGCAACCCTCGCTCGACCTGGGAGAGTCCCGACGGGGTGATGCCTACCCGCCGGGCCAGTTCCACCTGGGAGAGCCCTCGTGCCAGCCGGTTGCGGCGGATCGCCTCGCCCAGCCGTGGCCGACCGGGGGTCAGTGGCCCGGCGGCCTGCAGCCCGCCGTCGCGAAGCTGCAACCGCAGATGGCGGCCCACCGTGGTAGGAGATCGACCGGCCGCTACCTCCACCTCCGCCTCCACCTCGTCGCCGGAGCCGGAGAGCCGGACAACGACCTGGGTGATCTCGGCGATGCGGTCCATGAAGTCGCGGTCGTGCTCGTTGGCGTCGA
>SLDB01000339.1 GCA_007125475.1 Nitriliruptoraceae bacterium
CCGCCGGTGCGTCCGTAGTAGATCGACTGATCGGCGTGGTTGAGCTGGCCCGAATTGCCGTAGAGCCGTTCGACGACGCGGGAGGCCACCGAGGATTTCTCACCGAGCCAGATCGGGGTGAGCACGACCAGGATGTCCGCGGCGTGCACCCGCTCGAACAAGGCCGGCCAGTCGTCACGGTCGGCGCCGTGCTCGGTCATGTCCGGGTACACCCCCGGGGCGAGGTGGTGGTCGACCGCCCGGACGACGTCGACCTCGACGCCGTTCGCCTGAAGGATCGCGATCGAACGATCGGCGAGTGCCTGGGTGTGCGACGGCTCGGGGGACGGCTTGAGGGTGCAGTTGATGAACATGGCCCGCAGGTCGTCGTAGGTGGCGGGGGCCTCGTCGCAGAGTCGACGGTCCTGCTCGGTGAGCTGACTCACGGTGTCTCCTGGTCGGCGTGGGCTGCCCCGGCTCCGCCGGGAGGGGAGTCGGGGTGCAAAGGTCGGGGTGCCAAGGTTGGGGTGCCACGTCGGGGCAACGGCGTCGCCCTCGGTCGCCGGGGGAACCCCAGGGCGGCGGTACGGCTTCCACCCGCCGCCCGTCGCGGTGTGCGGCGACGAACCGGCAGCGTGGTCGGACAGCGCGGCCTGGAAGCGGGGCCTGGCAGCGTGGTCTGGCAGCGTGGTCTGGCAGCGTGGCCTGGCAGCGCGGCTTTCAAGCTCCGTCTGGCAGCGCCGTCCGGGAGCACTGAGCGGAAGCCCCGCGGCTGACGCCGGGTTGTCGACGCCGCCGGGGGCCGTACTCGACGACGGGATCTCCTTCGACCCCTCCCCGTCGCCCCCTCGCCCCCCACCCCAGACCGCACCCTGAAGGAGTGCCGATGTCCGTGACGACCTACGACCTCGTGGTGATCGGCGGGGGGACCGCCGGGCTCACCGCGGCGGTCGGCGCCGCCGGACAGGGCGCCCGGACCCTGCTCATCGAGCGGGGACGGACCGGCGGTGACTGCCTGTGGACCGGGTGCGTGCCGTCGAAGGCGCTGCTCACCGTCGCCGAACGTGCTCACTCGGTGCGCACCGCAGGTGAGCTGGGGGTGCACACCACCGAGCCCAGGGTCGACTTCGACGCCGCGATGGCGCACGTCCGGCAGGCCATCACCACCCTTGCGCCGCACGACTCGCCGGAGCGTCTCCGCGACGTGGGGGTCGAGGTGGTGCAGGCCACCGGTCGGTTCGTCGGGCCGGACCGGATCGAGGTCGCCGGCCGCCTGGTGCGTTTCCGCCACGCGATGCTCGCCACCGGGGCCGCGCCGGTGATCCCGCCGATCCCGGGGCTCGCCGAGGCGGCCCCGCTGACCTCCGAGACGGTGTGGGACCTCGCCGAGCTGCCGGAGAAGCTCGTCGTCCTCGGGGGTGGACCGATCGGCGTCGAGCTGGGCCAGGCGTTCGCCCGTCTTGGCGCGCAGGTCACGGTGGTCGAGATGGCTGACGGGCTCCTGCCACGTGAAGAACCCCGGGCGCAGCAGGTCATCGCGTCCTCGCTGCAGGCCGATGGTGTCGACGTCCGCGTCGGGACCCGGGCGGTGCGTGTCGAGGCCCCGGAGGCCGGTGGCGACCGAGGCGATCCGAGTGGGCCGACACCCGGTGGTGGGGGCAGTGCCGGAGCGGGTCGTCACCGGCTCGTGGTGGCGTCCGACGCCGGCGAGGACGCGGTCGCGTTCGACGAGATCCTGGTCGCGGTGGGTCGCCGCCCCATCGTCGAAGGGCTCGGACTCGAGGCCGCCGGTGTTCAGCTCGATCACCGAGGGGCCGTCCGTGTCGACGACCACCTGCGGACGACGAACCCGCGCGTCTACGCCGGTGGCGACGTGACGATGCTCCTGCCGTTCACGCACACGGCCTCGGCGCACGGCTCCACCGTGGTGCAGAACGCGTTGTTCGGGCTGCGACGCCGAGTCGACCACGAACGCCTGCCGTGGGTGACGTTCACCGCGCCGGAGGTCGCGAGGGTGGGCCCGAGCCTCGAGGAGGCCACACGCCGGTACGGCGACCGGGTCCACGTGCACACCGTCGACCACGTGGCCCTGGACCGTGCCGTCGCTGCCGGTGACACCGCCGGGTTCGCCATGCTCATCGGCGACCCCAAGGGCCGGATCGTCGGGGCGACCGTCGTCGGCCCCCGTGCCGGTGAGGTGATCGGGGAAGTGGTGGCGTGGATGGCCGGCGGCGCGTCGATCTCCGACATCGTCCGGACCACCCACGCCTACCCGACGTGGAACGAGGACATCACCGCCGCCTCGCTGGCCGAGCTGCGCCTCCTGCTGCGCCGCTACCGCGTGGTGACCCGTGGCGTGCTGTGGCTGCGGCGGAGGTGGCTGGACCGGCCCCAGCGGACGAAACGGTGAGCCGGCCCTCACCCGCCGGTTGACCCCGGCCGCCGACCGGAACGGAAGCGGGAGGTTCACCGGCGGGTTGGCGGGGCCATGATCCGTGACCTGCTGTTGCCCCGCACCGACACGGTCGTGATCGTGCAGGCGGTGATCGTCGCCCTGGTGTTCGCCGGCCTGCTGGTGTGGGTCCGCCGGCGCAGCGAATGGCGTCTGGTGGTGATCGGCGCGGCGATGCTCACCGCCGGGTTCCTGCTGCTGCGGGCAGCGCACTGACGACGGACACCAGGCCTCCAGGCGCTCATCGATCGCGGCACGCAGCCGGTCCATCGGCACCGATCCCTGGCAGCCTTCGTCGCCGAGGTCAGCAGACGCTGTCGGTGGGTTTCGGGTTGGTCAGGCCGAACGAGCGGCGCAGCCGCAGGCCGTTCCAGGTCCCGGCCAGCGCCATCACCCCCCCGATCCAGCCGTGGAGGCTCAGCGAGGCGATACCGGAGAAGTAGGCCCCGATGTTGCAGCCGAACGCGATGCTGGCGCCGTAGCCCATCGCCACCCCGCCGACGCTGTGGGCGGCGACGATGTTCCGGGGCGTTCGACGCTGTTGGGAGAAGTTCCCGGCGATCCCTGCGGCGACCAGCGCGCCGAGGATGATCCCGAGGTTGGTCACGCTGGTGTTGTCCAGGAGGATCGACTGCTCGAGCGCCGGGTTCCCCTGCCACGCCGGCCAGGCGGCGGGGTTTCCGCCGACGGCGTCGACGAGCTTGGAGCCCCACAGCCGGAACGCCCCGGTGACCCCCCAGGGGCTGCCGGAGGTGAGCAGCACCAGGGCGTTGAGTCCGGCCAGCGCCAACGCGCCGACCCACAGGGGCCACGAGCCGCGCAGGATCCGCCCGGCTCCGGCGGTCGAAGGGATCGGCTGGATCGGCGGTGCCTGGCGGCGGCGGCGGACGACCTCGGCGACGCCGGCGATGGCGGCGAGCGCCGTGAGCGTGAGCACGACCCCGCCGGTGTAGCCGAAGCGGGTGTCGGCGAGCGAGACCGGATCGCTGACCACGAAGCCGAGCTCACCGCCGGGCAGCCACCAGTGCAACGTCCGGATCCCCAGGATCGACCCACCGATGAACCCGCCGAGCGTGATGAACACCGGGACGTGACCGGAACCGGTTGCGTACAGCGTCCCGGACGCGCATGCGCCCCCCAACTGCATCCCGATCCCGAAGATCACGGATCCGACGAACAACCCCAGGGTGATGGGGGCGATGAACCCGCTCGGGGCGGTACCGAACAGCCCCACGCCGCCGGCGAGGATCGGTGCGAAGAGCACCGCGGCGACCCCGAGCATCAACGTGTGGGCCTGCAGCCCACGGCCCTGGCCGACGCTGACGAGTTGCCGCCATGCCGAGGTGAACCCGAACCGGGCGTGGTAGAGCGTCACACCGAGCGCGACGCCGATCGCCAGCAGCGTCGCCCGGTCGGCGCCGTACCGCAGGAACGCGTACCAGCCCAGGCCCAGGGCGGCGAGCCCGCCCGTGGCGACGACCCCGACGCTGGGTGGGGGGAGGGTGGCGGCGCCGAGCCCCGGCCGGTCGCTGTGGTGGCCGGCGTGGTCGGTGTCCTGGAGGGTGCTCACGGGGTGGACCTCGGGTTCTCGTGGGAGCCGTGTGCTCGACGGGCGGGTGTCGGACGATGTGGGTGCCGGCGCCGGAGTCGACGGTCAGCGACGGCCAGCGACGGTCAGCGACGGTCAGCGACGGTCAGCGACGGTCAGCGACGGTCAGGAGGAAGCGGGGTCGCCAGGATCACTGGCACCAGTGGCCGTCCATGGCGTCCGCATCCGGATCCTCGTCGGTGTCGTCGGGGGTCGACTCGACGGCCTCGTCACCTCCACCGTCGGTGTCGGACCCGTCCGGGTCCTCGCAGGCGGCGAGGAGCGCGGCGACAGCCACGGTGGCGGTGACGGCCTTCGGGATCCGCATCGACAGTCCAGCGATCGGGGGCGGTGTGGTAGCGCAGATGCTGCGTACGTCGACGACGGTTCACGGCCGTCATCGCGGGCAGCGTGGCCGCCTCCGACACACCGAACCAACCGTTGCAGGAGAAACCGTTCGAACCTCCGACGGGGTTCGGCCGACATCGCGGTGGCCACCGCGGGGCTGACGGTGGTTCGCACCGTTCCGGAGACCGACCCGTGCGGATCTGCCCGGTGCCTGCCTACCGTCCCGCTCATCGACCGGCCAGGACCGCCCGGCCAGGACCGCCCGGCCAGGATCGCCCGGCCAGGATCGCCCGGTGAGGACCGGACCCCAAGGACCGGTCCTCGGTGATCGGCGTGGGGCGTCTCCCCCGGCCCACCATCCCCGACTGCCGGCTCCTCGGCACCGCAGTGCCCGCGTCGACGCCACGTTCCGGGGCGCCCGCATCCGAGGTCCCGCACC
>SLDB01000072.1 GCA_007125475.1 Nitriliruptoraceae bacterium
CTCGAGGTCGACCCCGAGGGCCTGGTGGTCCTGCCGATCTCCCAGGCGCCGGCGTTCTTCGCCTACGACACCGAGCGATTCGACCGGGTCGCGGTGGCACCGGACGCCAACTCGGCCGGGCCGCTGGCGAACGCGGTGGACTACCGCGCCGCGCGGTAGGCGCGGGCGCGGTCCGACGAGCGCAGGGATGGGATGTCGACGTACCTGCTCCGGCGCCTCGTCGCGACCGTCCCGCTGCTGCTCGTCGGCAGCTTCGTGGTCTTCGCGCTCACCGCGATCGCCGGTGACCCGCTGGCCCGGCTCGCCGGAACCGACGTCGACCGCGCCGTGTACGACACCCTGATCGAGCGGTACGCCCTCGACGACCCCGTACCGGTGCGATACCTCGACTGGCTGATCGGGGCGTTGAGCGGCGATCTGGGGACCTCGACGGCGTTCGGTGGGGCACCGGTCGCCGAACTGGTCGCCTCCGGCGCGATGGCGACGCTGCGCCTCGTACTCCCGGCGTTCCTCCTCGGGGCTCTGGCCGCCGTCGCCCTGGGGGTCGTCTCGGCGCTGCGACCGGGGTCTGCGGTCGACACCCTCGTCTCGACGACGTCGTTCTTCGCCCTGGCCGTACCGACGTTCATCACCGCGACCGCGTTGCAGGTGCTCTTCGGGGTGTGGTGGCCCGAGTGGACCGGCTGGCGCCCGTTCCCGGTGTTCGGGGTGCGGACCGCCGCCGAGTACGGGGTGACGGCGATGCTCGCCTCGCACGTCCTGCCCGTGCTCACCCTCACGGTGGTCCTCGCGGCCTCACAGAGCCGTTACCAGCGTGCGGCGATGCTCGAGGTCCTCAGCGCCGAGCACCTGCGCACCGCCCGGTCCAAGGGCGTGGGGGAGCGGACCGTGGTGCTGCGGCACGGGCTGCGCAACGCGCTGCTGCCGGTGGTCACCGTGTGGGCGATCGACCTGGCGGCGCTGCTGGGCGGGGCGGTCGTCACCGAGACCGTGTTCGCCTGGCCGGGCCTGGGCCGGATGCTGGTCACCGCCGTGGTGCAGCAGGACCTGCACCTGACCACCGCGATCGTGATGCTGATCGGGCTCGCCGTCGTCGTGTGCAACCTCGTCGCCGACGCGGTGTACGCCGTCCTCGACCCGCGGATCCGGCATGGTTGACCGCTCCGGGCTCACCGAACCGAACCGGCGCGCGGCGGTGCCGGTGCGCCGCCGCGGACCGCTGGCGCCGCCCACCGCAGGGGTGCTGGCCGCCTGCGTGCTGGTCCTGCTGGTGACGGCGTTCGTCGTCGGCCCGTGGCTGACCCCGCACACCGTCTCGGGGGTGGACACGCAGACACTGGGCGCCGCACCGAGCTGGCGTCACCCGTTCGGGACCGACCCGATCGGGCGCGACGTGTTCACGCGCACGCTCGCCGGGGGGCGCACCACGCTGCTGACCGCCGTGATCGTCGCCGGGCTGGCGACGCTGATCGGACTCGTCGCCGGTGCCGCCGCCGGGTACCGCGGGGGGTTCGTCGACACCCTCGTCAGCCAGGTGGTGAACCTCACCCTCCTCACGCCGGCGCTGGTGGTCCTGCTGGTGGTCGCCGTGCGCTTCGCCACCACCCCGGTCGGGGTCGCGATCCTCCTCGCCGTCCTGCTGTGGCCGACCACCGCCCGCGTGGTCCGCGCCGAGGTCCTGGCCCTCAAGAGCGCCGAGTTCGTCGCCGGGGCCGAAGCCGTCGGTGCCTCGACGTGGCGGATCCTGCGCCACCACCTGCTGCCACACCTGGTCGGCGTGATCACCGTGAACGCGACGTTGCTGTTGGCGACGGCCGTCGTCCTCGAGTCCACCCTGGCGTTCCTGGGGCTGGGCACGGCGCCACCGACGCCGACCCTCGGCGGGCTGGTCGGGGCCGGTCGCTCCCAACTGGAGTCGAACCCGGTGGTCGTGCTCGGCCCCGCGGGGGTGATCGTCGCGCTCACGCTGTCGGTGCACGTCCTCGGCGACCGACTGCAGGCGGTGTTCCGTGGCCGTGGCGGGCGGTGACCCGCGGGTTCACGGTTGCGTCAGCGGCGCCGGTAACGCGACGGGGAGACCGCCTGCTCGTGCGGGCGTTCGGCGTACACCTCGACCTCGGCATCGCTCGACGCGAGGAGTTCGACGAGTTCGTCGTGCTCCTCGCGGCTCTCGACCCGGTCGGTGAGGAGCCACCGGCGTCGGCGGGACCCGCGGGCGACGAGTGCGCCCGAGACCTCGGGTTCGGCGTCGTCGCGGGAACGCGCCCCGAGGTTGCGCAGCACCGCGGCGGCCTTCGGGGGTGTGCGGTCCAGCGACGCGACCTCACCCCAGTCGACACGCTGACGGCGCAACGGACAGCGGCGGACGAACCCTGTCCGGTCGAACGTCGTGCGGTGCGGGAAGTCGAACAGGAGGGTGACCGCGACGGCCAACCCGGCGATGGTCAGCAGGAACGTCACCAGGTTCACCCCGAACCTCGCCGATCCGAGGACGCCGATGAGCACGAGGCCGACCGGGGTGACGACGGCGCCGGCGAGGCCCCGCACCGACGTGAACAGCTCGAGCTCGCCGTCGCGGGGTCCGCGGCGGGTGGGTTCGGTGGGGCGTTGGTCCGGCATACCACGGGATCCTATCCGTGACGTCACGACGCCGGTAGGCTGCGACAGGCGCCGGTCGAGCCGCGCCGGGGGACCACTGGGGGATCGAGGAACGCGTGAGACGGGATGAGCCGATGGACACGCTGCTGGGGCCGCTCGAACGGGCGGTGATGGACGTGATGTGGCGACGTGGGGAGTGCACGGTCCGCGACGTCCACGACGAGATGGTGCAGAGCCGCAGCATCGCCTACACCACCGTGATGACCACCATGGCCCGCCTGGCCACCAAGGGGATGCTCTCCCGGGACACCCGGGGACTCGCTCACCGGTACCGGCCGGCGGTGAGCCGCGACCACCACGCCCGACGCACCGTCGCCGGCGTGCTGACGTGGCTGTTCGACGAGTACCCGGAGCCTGCGGCGGCGTACCTGGTCGACGTCGTCGACGACGTCGACGACGTGACGTTGCAGGAGCTCCGTGACGCCGTGGCCCGGCGTCGACGCGAAGAGTAGGACCGGCGTGGACCTCGGCGTCCTCCTCTCGGTCCCCCTCGACTCCGTCGCGGTACGGGCCGTCCTCGCCACGTTCCTCGGGATCGTCCTTGCCCGCGCGCTGTTGCAACGTGGGCTGCGGGCGCCGCGCGCCCGCGCGGCCTCGGCGATCGCTCCGGCCGGGGCACTCGTCGCCGTGCTGATCGTCTCCGGGGTCGCCCCGCAGCTCCCGATCGTGATGGTGCCCTCGGACGCCGGCACCGCGCTGCCGATCCCGGTCTCTGACGGCTACCTGCACTTCGCCCCGATGGCGCTCCCGCTGCTGCTGGGGGTCTGGGGCGTGATCTCGGCCCTCCTCCTCGCCCGCCGGGCCGGGAGCGCCGTGCTGCTGCGGCGACGGGTCCGGCGCCTGTTTGCCACGTCGCGTCCGCCCGATCGGGTGGTGCACGCGGTCACGCAGGCCGCCGCGGCCCTGGAGTTGTCGGTACCGCGGATCGCCGCGCCGCCGAGCTGCCCCGGAGGCGCGTACGTCGTCGGGCTCCGCCGGCCGGTGGCCGTGATCGGTCGCGACCTCGTCGCCCGCCTCGACGACCACGAGCTAGAGGCCGTCGTCGCGCACGAGCTCGCCCACGTCAAGCGCCGCGACCTCCTCGTCGCCGCCGCACTCGGTGTCCTGCGTGATCTGACGTTCTTCGTCCCGGGCGGCGGATGGGCGTTGCGTCAGCTGCACCGGGAGCGGGAGCTCGCCGCCGACCAGGCGGCGGTCGCGACGACCGGACGTCCCGGGGCGCTCGCCAGCGGCCTGCTGAAGGTGATGGACACCCCGCGCCGCACCCCGGCCTCGGCCGTCGCGCTGGCACCGTCGACCCACCTCGTGGACCGCATCCGGGTCCTGGTCGACGAGGAGCCCCGGCCCTCAAGGACCCGGCGGAACATCGAGTTCGCCACCGTCGCGGTGGTGACCGGGATCGCGGTGACCGGAGCCCTGGTCGTCCCCGGGTTCGTCGCGGGCGCCGAACGTGAACGCGACGCCGTCGCGTTGGTGTGGTCGAACTCCCCGGTCACCGAGCCGCCCCTGACCGGTGAGCCGCGGGTGTTCGACGTCTACCGCCGAACCGAGCTTCACGTGCCGTCGAACTCCGCGGCGATGCCCGGTCAGCACGCCGAGCACCGGCAGGAGAACCGCCGACGCACCCTGCGGGCCTGCGCCGACGACGGGTGCACCGCGCCATCGGGGCAGGCGTCGCTGGGCATACGCCCGCCGACGGTGATGGTGGACCGCACGATCACCGAGTCGTGGCGGGCCACCCCCGTCGGGAGCGTGGAGGCCGGGGACGGTTTCCAGGTGTTCTGGCTCGCCCGCACCATCGAGTGAGCCACTCACGGTGAGCCCGCTCACCACGAGTGGCTCGAGGCAGGGTGAGGCCCCACGGTGGCTGGTACCCTTCCGTGTCATCCACCACCCCGTCCGGCACCACCCCGACCGGAGCCAACGTCACGTGCTCACCCCGTTCCTCGTCACGCTGCACCTCCTCCTCGCGTTCAGCCTGATCGGGCTGATCCTGATGCACCGTGGGCAGGGCGGCGGTCTCTCCGACATGTTCGGTGGTGGCGGCGGCGGGATGCAGGGTTCGGCGGTCGTGGAACGCAACCTGGACCGCTTCACCGTGATCGTCGCGTTGCTGTTCGGACTGACGAA
>SLDB01000107.1 GCA_007125475.1 Nitriliruptoraceae bacterium
ACCAGCACGGCGGCCGGTCCCGACGCCGTCAGGACGCGCTGTTGCAGCCGGGTCAGGGCACGCAGCACCCGGACGTCGTCGGCGCCACGGATCCCGCCGTGCACGACCGGGGCGAGGAGATAACTGCCGACGAGGACGATCGCCGCGGCGATGTGGACGAACTTCCCGAGGGTGTAGAGGCTCATCACCCACTCCCTTCCTGGTGCGTGGACTCCGGCTATCGCGCCGATGACGGGGTGGTGAGCCGATGCCCACCACCTGGTGGTGCGGCGTTCAGAACAGCACGCGGGTTGCCAGCAGGCCGTCTGCGGGTGCACGGCCCGACAGGATCCGGCAGAACTCGACGGGGTCGAACGCCAGGTGCGGTCCGCCCTCACCCTGATGGAACGCCCCGCCGGCGGGTCCCGAGAGGGTGAGGCGGAAGGCTCGGCCGTGGCGCTGGGCCCACTCGGCCACCACGTCCTCGACGATGCGCCGGTCCACGGTCGCGTCGAGCTCGACGGAGCGGTCGGTGGCGTGGGCGATGTCGATCCGGTGCATCCACACGTCCCGGGTGTAGACCACGTCGACGACCTCGCCGAGCGTCACCTTCGTCGGTGAACCGGGCGGCAACGAGCCGGCCTCGTCGAGCCCGAACGTCACGCGACGGATCAGTCGCGGCACACGCATCCGTCCGCGCACCGCCGCCGGGGCGAGCTGGCGCAACGTCGCGAGGCGCTCCGCCGGGGAGAGGTGGGCATGATCGCGCACCTGCAGCGCGGTGGTCGCGTCGAGGACGCTGCCATCGAACTCGTGGGCGTGGCGCTTCGCCCGACGCTGCTGGCGCACCGACTCCCGAAGGGACTTGGCTTCCTTCGCCGCACCGATCAGGTGGCCAACCATCGCCGCCACATCCCACCCGGGACACTCGGTCGGCGCCCCCCACTCTTCGGGTTCGAGCTGCTCGAGCAGGTCGAGCAGCCGCCGGTAGGCGCCGGCCGCGAGCTCACCGGCATCCGTGTCGCGCGTGATCCGGGGGACCTCGTCCACCGCGCGTGTCATGTCCACGCTCATCGTTGCCTCCTTCCGCGCGTGACGTGCGTGACGTACATCTCGGCGGCCTCACGGCTCAGCCGCCGCCAGCGATCACCACCGGGATCGTTCGCCAGCTGCTGCGACGCCAACCCGGCGAACAGCGCGGTCAACAGATCGATGTGACGCGGCTCGTCGATACCGAGCCGCGCGAACTCGTCGACCGAGCGCTGGTAGGAGGCCACCGACACCGCGTAGGCGCCCGGCGACGGCTCCCACCCGGGCACCGCCCGGGTGAACATCAACTGGAAACGCGCCAGGGATGCCCCGCAGAAGTCGATGAACGCTTCGCCGCTGGCCGCGAGCGTCCCCACCGGGTCGGCGGGATCGACCTCGAGGTCCGCCTCCATGGCGTCGAGCTCGCGGTAGCCGGCGGCGAACATCTCGTCGTAGATCGCCGCCTTGCTCTCGAAGTAGGTGTACAGCGACGGTGCCTGCATCCCGACCTCACGGGCCAGTTCCCGCAGCGACAGGCCGGCGATCCCGTCGCGCTCGGCGAGCCGCCACGCCGCCGCCAGGATCTCGGTCCGCGTCTGTTCACGGCGGCGTGCACGGACGTGGCTCGTGCCGGCGGTGGCGGTCATATCGCTTGGCCTAACGCTGAGAGGATTCCCTAACAGTGTTAAGACTGGCATCCGTCGACGTGCGCGTCAAGGCCCGGTCGTCAGCCGCCGTCGGGGTCGAGCCGGACCTCGATCACCTCGCGGTGGTCGGTGACGACCAGCGGGTCAGCGGATACCACGACCAGCGGTGACGCCCAGATCGTCACCGATCCTCCCTCGGAGGTGATCGTCGTACCCGCCGACGTACGGGTGATCTCCAGGCCCTGGCGGGCCGGTGCGTCGGCGTCGTCGGCGAGACCGGGTTCCCACTCGCGGGACTCACCCCGGACCAGCGTGCCGTCGTCGGCGTCGTAGAGGTGGTGGCCGGCCGCGTCGTACACCGCGATCCGACCCCGGAACACCAGCGGTGCCCGACCGGCGCGCGACGCCTGCTCCCACCGGATCGCGCCGGTCGGCGGGTCGAGCACCGCGATGTCGCCGTCACCGGTCTCGACGAGGACCGCGACGTCGTGCGCCTCGAACACCCCGCTCACCTCGTGCTCCCATACCGGGTCACCGCGGACCCGGTCGAAGGCGCGGATGATTCGTGGCGCCTCGGCGTCGGAGGCGGTCTCGACCACCACGACCTCGTCGAGGACGGAGACCTCGAAGACCAGCGCCCGGCCGTCCCCCTCCCCGTAGCCTCGCCGCCACAACTCCTCCCCGGTGAGGTCGAACGCCGCCACGCGGTGGTTGCCGGCCACGACGACCCCGTCGTCGCCGCCACCCAGCGCAGCGGCGGCATCAGCGCCGTCGTCGGGGTCACCGACCGCCCGTGTCCGCCGTGACCAGGCGACCTCGTCGCCGGCATGCATCGTCAGCACACCGTCCCGCGTGAGGACCGCAGCCCGCCCGTGGCCGGCCTCGTAGTCCACGACGTCGGCGAGGTCGTACCGCCAGCGTTCACACCCGCGCGGCAGGCAGCGCAACCGGTCCGGATCGATCTGGCGGCGCAGCTGCGCCAACTCCTCCGGCGAGAGCGTCGCGCCGAACCCGCCCGCTTCACGGGGCGGCTCGACGCCGACCTCCCCGGAGCGCACCGACGGTGGTTGCACTGGCCACTCCCACGCCACCGCGACCACGATCAGTGCAACGGCGGCGATCACACCGGCGGGCCCGACCGCGACCAGGACACCACGGCGCGGCGGAGCGGTGCCGGGTCGCACCGCCGCGCCGCAACGGCCGCAGAAGCGGGTGCCGCGCCGGCGCCACACGGCGGCGCACTGCTCACACCGGATCGTGCGCCGCCGCACCTGGGTCTCCTCGATGAACTCCCGACGAGAGCGTACGACGGTCGGCGCCGGCGTCCTCCCCGCGTGTCGAGGGACGTGAGCGCGGCCGGGGCATCGACGGGTGGCGCACCGACCGCCTTTACAGCCGGTGGTGATCGGCGGATAGTCGGTCGTACGGAGGGCGCGACGATGGAGCCGGGAGCGGACCCGCCCGCGGGTGGGGTGGGTTCTGGCCAACCCCACGCGTCGAGGCGCCGTCGGATCCGACCGGCAGGGGGGACGCCGTGGGAGAAGCGACCGCACTGCAACTGGCAGGCGCGTTCGGGTTCGGTGCCCTGATCGGGTGGTGCGCCTTCTACCTGAACCGCTACCGCACCGACGCGATCCAACTCTCGGACCTCGCCGCACTGATCGGGGCGGTCGGGGGTGGGGCGATCCTGGCGCTGTTCCCCGCCGGTAGCGACCTGTTCGGCGCCTACGGCGTCGGCCTCTTCACGGGGTTCTTCGGCTACCTGCTCATACTGATGGTGCTGGTGAAGCGCTCGGAGGCCTTCGACTGGGACTTCTTCCTCGACGGACGGCGCCGTCGGGTCGACGAGGACACCCACGTCGCCGGCGACAACCTGCCCCAGCGGGCCATGGGCGGATCGAGCAGTCGACCCCCGGACGGGGAGCCCGATACGACCCCCTCGCGGACGAGCACCGGGATCCAGGGCTAGGCCCCGGCCACGATGGATCCCTCTTCCGACGCCGCCGGGGCGCTCCTCGACGACCTCGCAGCTCTGGAGGACGAGGCGCCCTGGCGACTGCACCTGGAACTCCTGCAACATCTGGTCACCACCGGCGCCGACGAGCAGGACACCGACGACCCGGACACCGACGACCCGGACGCCGACGATCCGGACGCCGTCACCGCACGGCTCAACCCCCTCGCGGTGCACTGCGACGTGCCGGCCGGCGTTCGGCTGGTGGCGCAACTCGTCGCACGCTCCGCGCCCGGGCGACGGGGAGATCTCGCACACCGCTGCCTGGATGAGGCGCGGGACGCCACCGACCGTGCCCGTGCCGGCACGCTGGTCGCGGTCGCCGCCCACCTCGACTCGCCGGAGCCCGCCGCCGTTGTCGCGATGGGGATCACGTCGGCATCCGCGAGGATCGCCAGCCTCCTCGCGCTCGGTCGCGACCTCGACGCACGCCGGGAAGCCACCGGCGAACTGCGGGCCCGGGTGCTGGCACTGACGGCCGACACGGCCCCGCCCGCGCCGCCGTGGAACGCGGAGGAGACCTGGTGGCGTGCGCTACGGATCGGGGGGCAGGCGGCGGGCGAGCTCTCCGTCGAAGAGCGGGCGGCAGCCATCGACGCCCTGGTGGGCATCGAAGACGGCGCCTGGCACCTGCTGCTGGTCCGCTCGAACCCGCGCCTGGCGTCCGCGATGGCGTGGGCGGACCGCACCGGGGAGGGCTTCCTCGCCGCCGTCGGGCGACAGCGCGGAGCCGAGCACAGCGAGCACTTCCGTGAGCTGTTGGCGGCGATGGACGACCAGGCCCGAGCCCGGACGACGGCGGGGATCACTGACCAACTCGCGTGGGCGTCGGTCGGCGGTACGACCCGCGCGGCTGCGAAGTCTCCGCCCCCCGGGGAGCCCGACCCGGACGACCGGTTCACCGGGCACGAGGGAACCGTCAGCAGCGGGCCGTCCGCGGCTCGGTCGCCCGCCCGGGAACGGCGTGGGGTGGGATGGGTGCGCCGGCTCACCAGGTCGTTGCCGACGCGCCTCGAGCAGGCCCGCCGCGGCTCGCCGGCCGAGCCCGTGGGCGAGCCGCCCGAGGAGGCCGCGGAGGTTTCCGCGCCGGTCGCGCGCGAGCG
>SLDB01000005.1 GCA_007125475.1 Nitriliruptoraceae bacterium
AGCAACAGGAACAACGCGACGTCGCGCTCACCCTCCTGCGCGATGCCGTCGACGAGCTCGACGATCACCGACGCCGCCACCGACGTCGCGTACTCCCCACGCACCCCGGCGTGGCTGACGATGAGCTCGGCCTGGCTGATCACGTCCAGGTTCCGCCCCTCGTAGAGCTGCAGATCGACGTGGCTGTAGGGCTCCAGGCGCCCCCCGAACCGGCTGCCGGGGCGGCGAACGCCCTTGGCGACGCCGCGGACCTTCCCGCGACCCTGGGTCAGGATGTGCAGGATCCGGTCGGTCTCGCCGAGCTTGTAGCTGCGCAGCACGATCCCCTGCTCGCGGTACGTCCCCATCAGCGCCTCCGGCTCACCACAACGGCCACGGGTACGGACGCGGCCCCGTCGGCTCCGGGAACCGCCCCGACTCCACGAGTCCGGTGGTCCGGGAAGCCAACGCCGCGACCTCGTCACCGGTCAGGAGGGTGGTGAGCACCGCCCTGAGGTCGCCGGTGAGCCGCTCGGCCAGGGCGTCGAGGTCGGCCAACAGACCCGCGGGGATCTCGTCACCGGCGAAGTCCCACGCGACGGTCCTCAACTTCGGTTCGACGTGGAACGTCACACCGTGGTCGACGAGACGGATCCGCGGTGGCGCCTCGTCGCCGGTGACCCGAAGGACGTGGCCGGCCTTCCGGTCGGCGTTGTCGATCACGGCGTCGAACACCGCCATCGCCCGCAGCTCGTCGACGACGTCCGGTTCTCCGGACTCCAACAGACGGAAGTAGTCCCCGTCGGGGTCGTGGGCGACGTAGCGCTGCACGCTGCACGCCCCGAGCTGGGCGTCCTGACGCACGACGGTCTCGGGGACCAGCCCCCACCCCAGGGCGTGACTCACCGTCCACGCGGCGACCTCCCGGCGGTGCAGCGTCCCCGTCGGGAAGTCCCACAGCGGCGCCTCACCACGACGTGGTTTGACGACGGCCAGATCACCCGTCGGGAGGTCGCCGATCCCCAGGCGTCCACCCGCGGCCGGGGCGATCACGTCGATCGGGCGCGGATCGCGGTCGAGGAACCGCCCCAGAAGCGTGACGTTGGACGCGTCCATGAACCGTCCGACGACCTCCATCGGCGCCTCGGTGAGTCGGGCGAGGACGTCGGTGGTGTTCACCGGCCCAGCGGGCCGTGCCCGTTCGTGGACGGGCACACGTGGTCGCCGTCCGCCGCGGTCGGGCGGTCACACAGCCGGCATCGCGGCCGTCCCTCGGCCACGATCCGGCTGGCATGCGTGGCCAGACGGCGGGCGTGGCCACGGTCGAACCAGATCCTCGCCGAGGCCGGTTCACCCGTCTCGGTGACCCCGGCGAGTTCGAGGAGGAGGTGGGCCTCGGCGTCGTCGATCCCGACGCCGACCTCCCGCACGCGCCACTGAGCATCCACCGGCACACGCAGCTCGAAGGACCCTCGGTCGACCTCGGTCGCCGGGGACTCGCCGATCCGCGCCAGCAACTGGGTGAGCAGGTCACCGATCCCGTCGACCTGGCCCTTCTCGAGCTGCACCGACAGGCGTGCCTGCGCGTCCTCGGCCTGCAGGTAGAAGGTCCGCTCCCCGGGCCGCCCGACGTACCCGACGGTGAGGTGGTGCGGCGCGGTCAGTTCTGTGTCGCTCACGTCGGTGCCCCTCCCCCGGACGCCGTTTCCGCCGTCCGCCACGGCAGTGTGGCGGCGATGCCCCCCACGTCGTTGAAGCACCGCAACGACGGCGGACCCTCGGCGGGGAGTTGCAGCGCCGTCGCCGAGGCGGGATCGACGACGAGGCGTTGGAAGGCGTCCAACGGCATCGCCAGGTGGTGGGCGACGACCGCCTTGATCACGTCGGCGTGGGTGACACACACGATGACCTCGCCGCGGTGGGCGGCAGCGAGCTCCTCGGTGAGGTCGACGGCGCGGGCCTGGGCCTGGCGGATCGACTCCCCGCCGGGGAACGTCACCCGCGAGGGGGTGTGCTGGACGACCCGCCACAGCGCACGACGACGCAGCCTGCCCAGCGGTTGGTCGGTCCACCGGCCGTAGTCGATCTCCCCCAGCCCCTGGCGTGTGCGGACCCGCAGACGGTGCGGTCGCGCGAGGATCCGCGCCGTCTGCTGCGTGCGCTCCAACGGGGAGGCGTACACGGCCCTCACCGGCACGTCCTGCAGCCGCGCCGCCGTCGCCTGGGCCTGGGAGACCCCCGCCTCGTCGAGGTCGACCCCCGGTGTCCACCCACCCAGGCGGCGTCCGGTCGCGGGGGTCGTCGCGTGACGCACCAGGACCAGCGTCGCCGTCCCGTCCGTGGTCGCCACCTGGCCTCCGTGCATCGTGACCGCGACGGTAGCGGGGCGGCCACGATGCCGGTGTGACCCGGTTCCCCGCGACGCGCCACGGAAACGTCCTTGCCGGTCACACGACCGGCAACCTAGGGTGCAGGAGCAGGGAAACGGCACAGCGGGTCGACGCGCGCCGCTCGGCGCAGGCCGCCGGAGGAGAGGGCGGTCGGCGCGGAGCGGTGGACCGGACCGGGGAGCGACACGGTCACCGCCGGACGCGACATACGGACCCGCGGCCAACCGTCGAGCTGGGAGGTACAGCGTGTCCGCACTGGAACGTGTCCGTTCTCACATCCACCCGGTCGTCGCACCGGTGTCGGCGGCCGTGATCATCGCCTTCGTCATCTACGGCGCGATCTTCTCGGACCAGGCCGAGCAGGTCCTCGGCGACACCCGTGTGTGGATCACCGAGACCCTCGGCTGGCTGTTCATCTCCGGGGTGGTGATCTTCCTCGTCTTCCTGCTGTACCTGGTGCTGAGCCGGTACGGCCGGGTGCGGCTCGGACCGGACGACTCCCGTCCGCACTACAGCTACCTCACCTGGTTCGCGATGCTGTTCAGCGCCGGGATGGGGATCGGGCTGGTGTTCTGGGGGGTGGCCGAACCGATCTTCCACTTCGTCGACGCGCCCCGCGTCGAAGGGGGGACCTCTGCCGCCGCCCGCGAGGCGATGATGCTCACCTTCCACCACTGGGGGCTCGGTGCCTGGTCGGTGTACGCGGTCGTCGGGCTCTCGCTGGCGTACTTCGGGTACCGCCACGACCTGCCGATGACGATCCGCACCGCCCTGTACCCGCTGATCGGAAACCGGATCAACGGCTGGCAGGGCAACCTCGTCGACATCCTCGCGATCTTCGGGACGATGTTCGGGATCGCGACCTCGCTGGGGCTCGGCGTCTCCCAGATCAACGCCGGGCTGAACTCCGCGTTCGACGTCCCGATCGGTGAGGGGGTGCAGGTCCTGCTCATCGCGGTGATCACGCTCGCGGCGACGATCTCGGTGGTCACCGGGATCGACAAGGGGATCCGGCGGCTGTCGGAGGTCAACATCTCGCTGGCCGGGATCCTGCTGCTGTTCGCCGCGATCGCGGGACCGACGGTGCTGCTGCTCAGCGCCTACGTCGAGAACGTCGGGAACTACGTCTACAACTTCGTCGAACTGCTGGCCTGGAGCGGGGCCTACGAGGGTGAGGGCTTCCTCAGCGCCTGGACGATCTTCTACTGGGCGTGGTGGATCTCCTGGGCACCCTTCGTCGGCACCTTCATCGCCCGGATCTCGCGTGGCCGCACGATCCGCGAGTTCATCCTCGGGGTGCTGCTCGTCCCGTCGCTGGTGTCGTTCCTGTGGTTCACCGTGATGGGCAACGGCGGGATCCACTTCCAGGCCGAGGGCACCGTCGACATCTACGGGGCGATGGAGGACGCCGGGTTCGATGAGTCGCTGGCGATGTTCTCGTACCTCGAGGGCCTGCCGTTCCCGTTCCTGACCACGCTGGTGACGATCTTCGTGATCACGGTGTTCTTCGTCACCAGCTCCGACTCCGGCTCCTACGTCATCGACATGATCGCCTCCGGCGGGGACCTGAATCCCCCGGTCGGGATGCGCATCTTCTGGGCCGTCTCCGAGGGGGCGGTCGCCGCGGTGCTGCTGTTGGCCGGGGGGCTCGCCGCCCTGCAGGCCGGGGCGATCATCACCGGGCTGCCGTTCACGATCGTGCTGGTGATCATGGTCGTCGGCATCCTCAAGGGGCTGCGCAGCGAGCGCGACGGAGTCTCGATCCACGACGTACCTGCCCAGCCACTGGTCGAGGGCGAGGGTGAGGCGGAGGTCCGCACCCAACAACCAGCGGGCTCCACGAGCCGCGACGACGCGACCAGTTGAGCGGAGCCACAAGGAGGAAGCCATGAACCGGATACTCGTCGGGGTGGACGCCTCGGAGGACTCGATCGAGGCACTTCGACGCGCCTCGGAGGAGGCGCGGATGCGTGGCGCCGTCCTCGAGGTGGTGTACGTCTTCCACCCTCCCGAGCAGGTCACCGCGTTCCCGGTCCCGCCCACGAAGGGCAAGGACCAGGAGGTCGACCTGGAGACGGCACGGAAGAAAGCCAGTGACGACCTGGGGGCGTGGCTGAAGGACATCGACGTCGACCTCGAGGGCATCGAGGTCGAATGGTCGGTGCTCGCCGACCGGCGGCCCTCACGGGCGTTGGTGGAGCGTTCGGCCGAGGCCGACCTGGTCGTGGTCGGCTCCCGGGGCCGCGGCGGGTTCCGCGGGCTGAAGCTCGGTGGCGTGAGCGAGCAGGTCACCCGGCACGCCAAGGCCCCGGTCCTCGTGGTCCGCGAGAGCACGAAGTAGGCCGTTCACGGTCGGTGCGGCGGGCGGCGGACGCG
>SLDB01000184.1 GCA_007125475.1 Nitriliruptoraceae bacterium
GCGCGCCGCGGTGGTCACGGCGGCCGCCTCGGCCCGCGTGCCGCGTCCCCCGTCGGAGCCCGTCGTCACGACCCACCCCCGACCAGCGGCAAGAAGTGCACCAGCGCCAGCAGGATCACCGTCGTCGCCGCCGTGAACCACAGCATCAGCACGGTGTTGCCCACCTCGAGGTGACGCTCGGCGTCGATCACCCCGGTGGTCATCTGCACGAACACCGCGACGGCCATCAGCGCCACGACGGCGGCCAGGACCACCGCGACCCCGGTGAGGACCCAGTACACCGAGGTGTAGGCGTGCAGGTCCCAGCGGAACGGCGCCGCCCGCAGGTCGGCGGCGAGGAAGAGAGCTCCGGTCACGGTGGTGACGACCACCACCGCGTGGGTGACGATCGGGGCTCCCGACGCCGAGCGGACCTGCCGGAGGACGACGGTGGCGACCCCGGCGGCGAGGACCAGGGCGGCGGCCCCCACCCAGGCGCGTACCCCCGACGGTCGGGGGATCTCGGCTGGCGGCCAGGCGTCGTGGCCGGTCTCGAGGTAGAGGGCGGCGGCGGCCAGCCCGGCGACGAACATCGCGAGCGCCACCAGGGTGAGGACGATCCCCCACGTCCCCATCGCCGCGGCCCGCGGCCCTCCCGGCAGCGGTTCGGCGGTGCGTGAGCGTCCGGCGTGCATCACTCCACCCCCGGCCACAGCCACGCCGCCACGGAGGCGATCAGCCCGACGAGGCCGACGACCCCGAGCCCGACGGCGTCGAAGAGGACGCCCACCATCACCACAGCCAGCGACACGGCCGCCCACAGCGGCCACAGCGAGTGCCCCGGGAGCGTGACGATGTGGTCGGGTCGGGCGTCGAGCCCGGTGGTGGCCACCGCCTGGCGGACACGGGACGTCGGCCGGTCCAGGCGCGACCGCCACGACGCCGCGTCGTCACCGTCCGCGTCGCCACCGTCGGCCCCGGCACCCTCGGCCGCCGCACCGGCCGGAGCGGCATCCCCGGCGCCGGCCGACGACACCCCGTCCCACATCGGCTCGGGGCTGGCCACCTGCGGGACCCCGGCGAAGTTGTAGTTCGGTGCCGGCGAGGCGGTGGCCCACTCGAGGGTGTCGGCGCCCCACGGGTCCGCCGGCGCCCGAGCGCCACCGGGGCGGTGGGCGAGGAGGAGGTTCACGGTGAACAGCAGCATCCCGAGGCCCATGACCCACGAGCCCACGCTGGAGGCGAGGTTCAGCCCGTCCCAGCCCAGCCCGGCCTCGTACGTCCAGACGCGCCGGGGCATCCCGAACAGGCCCAGGGCGTGCTGGGGGAAGAAGGCGAGGTTGAACCCGACGAAGTTGAGGGCGAACGCCCACCGCCCGAGCCGCTCGTCGAGCATCCGCCCAGTGAGCTTCGGCATCCAGTGGTGCAGCCCACCGAGGATCGGGAACAACGACCCGCCGACCAGGACGTAGTGGAAGTGGGCGACGATGAAGTAGGTGTCGTGGGCCTGCCAGTCGAACGGCACCATCGCCACCATCACCCCGGTGATCCCCCCGGCGACGAACACGAACACGAACGCGACGACGTACAGCATCGACGCCGTGAAGCGCAGCCGGCCCCACCACATCGTCGCGATGAACGACATCACGATCACCCCGGAGGGGATCGCGATCATGAAGCTCGCCGCGGTGAACAGCGAGGAGGCCAGCAGCGGGATCCCGGTGGCGTACATGTGGTGGACCCACAGCCCGAAGCTGAGGATCCCGATCCCCACCAGCGAGGCGATCACCAGGGTGCGGGCGGCCATCCGCCTCCCGGCACCGGCGACGACGATCGCGGCGGCGATCCCCAGCGCCGGCAACAGCTGGATGTACACCTCCGGGTGCCCGAACCACCAGAACAGGTGCTGCCAGAGCAGCGGGTCGCCGCCGGCCGCGGCGTCGTAGAACACCGTGCCGACCTTGCGGTCCAGCTCCAGCAGGATGGTCCCGGCCACCAGCGGGGGGAACGCGAACAGGATCATCACCGAGGCGACGAACGAGGCCCACACGAAGATCGGCATCCGCACGATCGACATCCCCGGGGCCCGGAAGCGGGCCACGAGGGTGACGATCTCGATCGCGGCGACGATCCCGGAGACCTCCAGCATCGTCACCCCCAACAACCAGAAGTCGAGGTTCACCCCCGGGGCGAAGTCGGGGCCGGTGAGCGGGACGTAGGCGAACCACCCACTGTCGGGGACCGCACCGACCGCGAAGCTCGACAGCAGCAGCCCACCGCCCAACAGGTAGACCCAGTACCCGAACGCGTTGAGCCGGGGCATGGGCATGTCGCGGGCACCCAGTGCCAGAGGCGCGACGTAGATCGTGAAGCCCTCGAGCATCGGCACCACGAACAGGAACATCATGATCGTGCCGTGCATGGTGAACAGCTGGTTGAACACCTGTGGCCCGACGACGTCGCCGTCGGGGAACGCCAGCTGGGAGCGCATCACCAACGCCATCGCCCCGCCGATGAGCAGGAACGCGAACGCGGTGAAGATGAACCGCCGGCCGACCGCCTTGTGGTTGCACTGGCCCAGCCAGCCGATGAACCCCGGCCGCGGCCCCCACACCTCGTCGAGGAGGCGGAGGTCGCCGACGCCGGCACCGGTCGCGCTCATCGCGGCGCCACCGGTGCAGGACGGCTCGCACACGAACGGGCCGGTCGGAATCGGGTGTCGCGGCCGGGGGCGCGGTGGCCGATGGTCACTGCAACGTCTCCAGGTAGTCGAGGAGGGCGGTGAGCTCGTCGTCGTCGAGGGGTGTCGGCGGCATGGGGTTCCCCGGCTTCACCCCCCACGGGTCGACGATGAGGCGCTCGAGCTCCCCGCGGCGGTTCTCGGCGATCCCGGCGGCGATCGTCTGACGGCTCATCAGGTGGGTGAGGTCGGGGCCGACCCCGGCCACCGCCGCGGTGCCGCGCACGGCGTGGCACGAGGCGCAGCCGGCCTCCAGGAACACCCGCTGGCCTTCGACGGTCCGCGGCGTGTCGGGCTCGACGGCGTCGCGGCGCTGCGCCTCGAGCCAGGCGTCGAACTCGTCGGGCGGCTGCACCTCGAGGAACGCCACCATCTGGGCGTGCGCGATCCCGCAGTACTCGGCGCACTGCCCCCGGAACCGCCCCGTGCGCGTCGGTTCGAAGGTCAGGACGTTCTCGCGGCCTGGGATCATGTCGATCTTGCCGTGGACCCGCGGGATCCAGAAGCTGTGGACGACGTCCTCGGTGGTGAGGTTGAGGCGGACCGGGCGGTCGACCGGGACATGGATCTCGTTCGCGGTCGTGACCCCCTCGTCGGGGTAGTGCACCTCCCACCAGAACATGTGCCCGACGACGTCGATGACGAGCTCGCCGTCACGCTCGACGTGGGCGGTCATCGCCCCGACCCGGCCGGAGGCCACCAGCAGAACGACGAGGATCACTGCCGGGGTGATCACCCCACCGATCCAGACCAGTCGGCGCCGAGCCGGGTGATCGGCACCCGCCTCCCGGGCGCGGCGTGGGTCTGCGGTCGCCAACGGCTCGTCGAGCCCCGGGTCCCGGACCCGGTGCTCCGCCGCGGCACCGCCCCGCGGGACGGTCCGGTCAGCGGGCGTGTTCGCCGCTACGGCCCCGGTGGGAGCGTCGGATGGCTCCGCACCCCCGGCCCCTCCCCCCCTGCGGCGGGAAGAACGCCACACCGGCACCGCCAGCAACGCCATCACGACCACCCACACCGTCACCCCGAGGACGAGGCTCAGCGTCCACAGACCGTCGATCGCGGCCGCCTGCGGGCTGGCGGGATCGGTGATCCGGTCGCGGGGCTCGGCGCAGGCGGCGGCGCCGGCGGCCAGGGCCAGGGCGAGGGCCGACGTGATCGGACCGGGGCTGCGTGCGGTCACGTGGCCCTCCCCTGTCGGCGGTTCGCCGCCCACCACGCCGCGCCGCCGGCGACGAACGGTGCCACCACCAGCAGCACCCGGAACGTCACCACCACGGCCTCCACCGGGACCGGGAACCAGAACGACAGGACGTCGACACCGGCCGAGAGGGTCAGGACCACGGCGAACGTCGTCATCACCGAGACCGCGACGGCCCGGAACGGCACGTCCAGCAGGCGCTGGCGCACGTGCGGCCGACCGGGCTCACCGATCACGGCGCGTTCGATGAACGGGTAGGCGGCCAACGCGGTGATCAGCACCCCCGGCAGCAGGACCCCGGCGACCAGCACGTTGGTGATCCGCGCACCGCCGACCACGACGTCGATCGCCGGCACGACCCGCAGCCCACCGGTGAGGAAGAACAGCGGCCACGGCGGGTGGACCGTGTTCGTCGCCTCCGCGGTGAGGAACGGACCTTCGAGCTCGAGGTCGCTCCAGGGCACGATCGCCGACGACAGCAGCAGCACCGCCGTCAACCCGGTGGTGAGCAGCGCGAAGCGGGCAACGGCATCGGGCCACAGCGGACGGCCCGACGCCGTGACCGCGACGTCGACGTCACCGCGGGGCGGCAGCGACGGCCGACGCCGGTGCACCTGCACCAGGTGCACCCCGAGGAGGCCGACCAGCGCCGCAGGCAACAGGTAGGCGTGCCCGACCCAGGCCAGGGTGAGGAAACGTTGGCTGGGGAGCTCACCGGCGAACAGCAGGCCGACCAACTCTTCGCCGACGAACGGCAACGCCACAACGACCGACTCGGCGATGCGCAGGCTCGACCCTGCGACGAGACCGAACGGCAGCAGC
>SLDB01000007.1 GCA_007125475.1 Nitriliruptoraceae bacterium
CCGGGCGAGTCGCTGCACGGCGTGCTGTCCGCCAACGAGCTGCTGAGCCGCTGCAACCTCATGCACGCGCTCGAATTCCCGTCGTACGACACCCCCGTCGAACTCGGCGAACGCGTCACCGTGATCGGTTCCGGGAATACGGCCATGGACGCGATGCGCGTCGCGTTGCGGGCAGGTGCGGAGGTGCGCTGCCTGTACCGCCGCACACGCGACGAGAGCCCCGCGCGCGTCGAGGAGCTGCATCACGCGGAGGAGGAGGGCATCGAGTTCCTGTGGCTCGCCGCCCCGGTCGAGGTGCTCGGTGACGACGAGGGCCATGTCCGTGCCCTGCGGTGCAGCCGGATGGAGCTCGGTGAACCCGACGAGTCGGGCCGCCGCCGGCCCGTACCCGTCGAAGCCAGCGAGTTCGAGTTGGAGACCGACACCGTCGTGGTCGCGATCGGCACGACCGCCAACCCGGTGATCGGCCAGACCACGCCGCTGGCGCTCGATGGTCGTGGCTACATCCAGGTCGATGACGACCTCGCCACCTCCATGGCAGGCGTCTTCGCCGGCGGGGACATCGTCACCGGCGCGGCGACGGTGATCGAGGCCATGGGAGCGGGACGACAGGCCGCCGCCAGCATGAAGGCCTACCTGGGCATCCGCGACAGCGCGTCCGTCCACGTCCCGCCCGGCGATAACGACCTCTGCTTCGGGCTCGCAGCGACCGAGCACGACTTCGTGCGGATCCGCGCCGAGCCGTCGTCGGCGGTCGAACGCGTCCCCGTGGCCACGGGGGGGAGGAGCTCGACGTGACCACTGCCACGATCCCGCGACAGGCCGCAACCATCCTCGAGCGGCACGTCGTCGACGTCGTCAGCGACTCCGGCGAGGGGGCACAGAAGTGTGGCCAGTCGTTCGCTGCGATCGCGGCGCGGATGGGCAACGGCATCTGGACGGTCGAGATCATCCCGGCCGAGATCCAGCCGCCGGCCCGCAGTATCGAGGGTGCCAGCGGCAACCGGACGCGTATCGCGACCCAGCGCATCCGCACGGGCGGCGACGCAGCCGATCTCGTGGTCGCATTCAACGAACAGGTCTTGTTGGGGCGCCTACGGGCCGGCGAGCTCGCCCCGGGCTGCATCGTCCTGCTGGAGAGTTCCTGGGCGACGTACGGCGATCCGGAGGTCGCCGCTTCGTACCAGGCCGTGACCGACGAGCTGCGGCGCGACGGTTACCGGCTCCACGAGGTCCCGATGGAGCAGGAGTGTCTGCGCTACGTCGAGGATGCGCGGCGCGGCAAGAACATGTTCGCGCTCGGCCTGCTGTGTGGGATCTACAGCCTCGACCTCGACCTGGCACGTGCGCAGGTCCGCACAATCTTCTCCACGAAGGACGCCCAGCTCGTCGCACGGAACGTGCAGCTGCTCGACGCCGGCTGGGCGTGGGCCGAGGACAACCTCGACCTGCGGTTCCAGGTGCCCGCGACCCCTCCGACCGAGCCGCACGTCGTCGTCAACGGCAACACCGCGCTCGCCCTCGGTGTGATGGCTTCCGGGATGGAGGTCTGCGCGATGTACCCGATCACGCCGGCGACCTCGGCGTCCCACTACCTCAGCGAGGCGTTCGAGCGGGTCGGTGGCATCGTGCATCAGGCCGAGGACGAGATCGCCGCGGCGCACTTCGCGATCGGGGCGTCCTACGCCGGTACCTGCGCCGTGACGATCACCTCGGGGCCCGGGTACTCACTGAAGCAGGAAGCGATCGGTCTGGCCGTGATGGGAGAGATCCCGCTGGTGGTGATCGATGTGCAGCGCGGTGGGCCCTCGACGGGGCAGCCGACCAAGACCGAGCAGGGCGACCTGCTGACCGCGGTGTTCGGATCGCACGGCGACGCCCCGAAGGTCGTCATGGCCGCCAGCGATGTCGAGGACTGCTTCTACTCGGTGATCACGGCGCGCCGGATCGCCGAGACGTTCAACACCGTCGTGGTCCTGCTGTCAGACGCCAGCCTCGCGACGGCACAACAACCGTTCCCCCGGCCGGAACTCCGGCAGGACTGGTTCGCGGCGCCGGTGGATCAGAGCCCGATCCCGGACGGTGCGGCGCCGTACGCATGGAACGAACGCACCGGCCTGGCTCGCCGCTTCATCCCGGGTCAGCCGGGTGGCACGCACTGCCTGACTGGGCTGGCGCACGACCGCAGTAGCACCGTCGCGTACGGCCCCGAGATCAACCAGGAGGCGATCCGGCACCGCAGCCTCAAGCTCGCCGCCTTCCAGCAGACGCTGCGGCCGGTGCGTGTGGGAGGCGACGGTGACGGCGATCTGCTGGTGATCGGCTGGGGCAGCACCCGCGGCGCCATCGAGGAGGCGGTCGAGCGGGTCCGCGCCGGCGGGTACCGCGTCGGGCGACTGCATCTGCGGTTCCTGCAGCCGTTGGCGCCAGGCATCGGCGAGGCGATGGCCCACTTCGACCGGGTCGTGTGCGTGGAGAACAACTGGAGTGACCGCGCGGACGACCCGCTGATCGACCCCGACAACCGCCGGTTCGGGCACCTGGCATGGCTCCTGCGTGCGCGCTACCTCGTCGACGTCGACAGCTGGGGTCAGGTCCGTGGCCAGCCGCTGGCGCCCGGCGCCATCGAGGCGGCGCTGCGGGCACGGCTGCCTGACCGGGCAGCCAGGAAGGTGGGTGCGCGATGACGACCACGCTGAACGAACGCCTGCGGGTCCCGGTCGAGGACCGGCCGCTCGACTTCTACCAGTGCGCGATCTCGCGCTGGTGCACCGGGTGTGGCGACAACGCGATCATGACGGCGGTCCAGCGGCTGTGCCGGGACGAGCACCTCCCACCGGAGCGGGTCGTGTCCGTGTCAGGCATCGGGTGCTCGAGTCGGCTGCCCCACTACCTCAACTCCTACGGCTTCCACGGTCTGCACGGCCGCGCACTCCCGGTCGCCGAGGGCATCAAGAGCCGGCGGCCCGACCTTCACGTGTTCGTGATCACCGGCGACGGCGACTGCTGCAGCATCGGAGCCGCCCACTGGCTGCACGCCTTCCGGTACAACCCTGACCTGACGGTCCTCCTACACGACAACGGCACGTACGGGCTGACCAAGCACCAGACGTCCCCGACCACCCCGTTGGGTGTCCGCACCAACACCGCGCCGACGGGCGCGGCCATGGAACCGCTGGACCCGTTGAGCGTCGCGCTCGGGGCGACGAACGCGTCGTTCGTGGCGCAGGCCGTGGACTGGCTCCCTGAGGTGCTCTCGCAGATCCTGTCGCTGGCGTTCCACCACCGCGGCTTCGCCTTCGTCCGCATCCTGCAACGCTGCCCGGAGTTCCTGCCCGGGCTGTTCGATCCGTGGATCAACGATCCAGCACGGATCCGTCTGGTGACGCACGACGACGCCCTGACTCCCAGCGCAGGTCTGGCACGCAGTTTCCCGAACCGGGAGGTCCACGACCCCTCCGACCTGGACCGTGCCCGTCGGATCGCCGCCGACCGCGAGCTGCTCCCGGTCGGCCTGCTCTACCGCGACGCCGAGGTCCCCACGTACGAGGACCTGCACCCCGTGCTCCGGTTGCCGTCCGAACGCCTGCAGGAACGCATGGAGGACGAGCTGGACCGGTTCACCATCTGGCCCGACGGGCAGCGGCTCGCGCAGGGAGGTGACTGAGGTGACCTCCAACGACCGGGCCCCGTTCCACGTCGACGAGCCGGCGGCCGTGAGCATCGTGGCAACCGGCCCGCTGCGTCCGGCGTTGCTGGCGCGCTACCTCGACCTGGCCGACCTGCGCCACGACTTCCCGCTCCTGCTCACCTCCGACGACCGCCACCTCGTGGCGACACTGACCGACACGGTGAACGAACTGTTGGAGCGGATCGCGCCGGCCGGCGCCGAGGGCGAGCGCTTGCGCCAGCACGTCCTGCGCCTCGAGACGGCGATCCGCCGGCAGCTCGACCGCGAGCCCGCCCAGGGTGCGCTCGTGCAGGTGGTGGAACATGCCACGGAGAACCTGTTGGACGAGGCGGGGGACGGCGATGCGCTCCGCGCCAGCTTGGCGACGGCGCGGAACGCATGGCAGATGGACGGCCGACTCGTCCCGTGCGACGGCGACGCGCCAGCGGCGGTGCTCCGTCACATCCAAGACGCCGTCGAACGGCCACGGACCACCGCTCTGCGGTGCGAGCTCGACGAGCTGATCCGACGGCTCACGGCCGTGCTCGCCGCCGATGAGCGACGGTCCGCCGAGGGACGCGACCCGGCCCGCCTGCGTGCCGGCGTCGGCACCATCCATGAGGGGGACTTCGACTTCGACGTGTGGTCCGAGATCCTGGCCTCACGACCACACGATGGGGCGCTGCCCGAGGCACGGCGCACACGGATCGACTGGGCGCTGAGCGTGCTCCGCAGCCAACGGTTCGTCGGGTCGGACCCGGGAACGGATCGTCGCGCCACGTTCGCGTTCGAGTTCGACAGCTACCCACGGGCGCTCGGCGCGTATCGCGAGCGGCTGCCCGCGGCCATGCGCCTCGTGAAGGCCATCGCGATCGCTCGCCTCGAGCTCGACAACGACTACGACGAAAAGGCGCACGACGCGTTCTTCGGCGCCTTCGACACCTCCTCGCTCCACGCCGACGACCTCCTGCCATTCCCCAGCTACCTGATCGTGCTTGACGGTGACGAGCTGGACCCCGCCACGCGGGCGCAGGTGCTGGACGTGCTGGCGTCACCTCTCCCTTTCA
>SLDB01000042.1 GCA_007125475.1 Nitriliruptoraceae bacterium
GGGACGTAGCCCTTCTCGCAGGTGCGTTCCCCGGAGATCGCGTTGATCGAGAACTGCTCACCGGGCTGGACCAGGGCACCGTCGATGACGTCGGCCAGCCGCTGGATGTTCTGGTTGCGGTCGGCTCCGGCCTGGTAGTAGGTGGTGAACGTCCCCAGCGCGTGGGTGGGGCGGCGATCCTCGGCGTCCTCGTTGGAGAACTCCGCCTCCACACGCTCGAGGTCGACCTCAACGGCCCGGGATCCCTCGCGGAACACCTCGGTGAGCTGCTCGGCGGCGCGCTCGGGGTCGAAGCGCTGCCCCGCGCTGCCGGCGACGATGTCCACGGACGCCGACACGGGACGGAAGGTCGCGGTGGACTGGGCGTCGAACGTGGTCGGCGGCGTGCGGTTCGCGGAGTAGCCGGCATCGACCGGGTCGACGTCGAACCGGCCCCGCGCCACCTCCCCGGCGACCTCCTCGACCCGCTCGGTGGTGACGACGAGTTCCAGGGTGAGGCCGGTACGTCCCCCCTCGACCTCCTCGACCTCGATCAGCTCGGCGAGGTCGGTCGGCTGCAGCGTGAGGGTGTCGTCACCGTGACGCAGGTCGAACGGCTCCTCGACGAGGTGGCTCAGCTGTGCGGCGAGGGCATCGATCTCGTCGTTGTCGATCGGCTGCTCGGTGGTCTCGGCCGGCAGGTCGGTGGTGTCCTCGCCACGGTGGAGGATCGCCTCGCGCGCGAACGCGTCCACGGCGTCACGGTCGACCTGCACGGCGCCCTGGGAGTGGTCGACGTCGACGGTGAGGTCGTCCGGGTCGATGGTGACGTCGCCGCGGATCTCGACCCGGTCGAGGTCGTCTGCGAGCGCGTCGACCCAGGCCCGAAGCTCGGCGTCGTCGAGGTCGCGTCGGAGGTCATGGTGCGACGACGTCCGGAACGCGCGCAGCCGGGTGACGACGTCGCCGGGGAGCCCGGTCCGACCCCGCCGCATCGCCGCAGCGATCGTCGCGTCGAGGTCGACCCGGTACCCGACGTCGGTGGCGGCCAGGACGTGGTCCTCGCCCTCGAAGGCGAACGTCACCTCGGTGTCCTCGCGTTCGTCCGCCAGCGGTTGGAGGGCCGCGCGCATCTCGTCGGCGTCCATCCCCCCGACCGCGACGTCGGCGACGTACGTGTTCGGCAGCGCCGTGCCACGCTGGATGAACCACAGCACGGCCAGCGCCAGGAGGGCGAGGGCGATCACGGCACCGATGGTGCCGGCGCCGAAGAGCACGCCGCGCCGGACACGCGGCGTCAAGGTGATGCCGATCGTCGTCCCCCGCTGGTCCGCCGTGGTTCGCGGCTGGCTCCGAAACACCCCGCCGGGGCGTGGTCGGAGCGCCGCGGGACCGCCGCCCGTCCGGTCGGCCCGCCGACCGGCGACGATACCAGCGCCGCGGCGCCGCCCGACTCGAACGGTGGGCCGCGGAACTCGGCGCTATCCTGCACCGCCGGCGCTGACCGTACCGCTGATCCGTCTCCGTCCTCCGTGGGGTTCGTGTGGTGCCGAGTGTTCCTCGACGTCTCTGGTCCGGCGTGGTCGCCGTGGCCTGCCTCGCCGGCGTCCTCGTCGCGCCCCTCGGGGTCGCCGCCCAGGAGGCCGAGCGTTCCCGGCTCTCGCAGGCCCAGCAGGAGCTCGAGCGGATCGCCGACGAACTCGCCGAGGCGGAGTCGCGGGTCGATGAGCGTGAAGAGGCCCTGGCCGACGCCGACGAGCGCCTCGCCGAGATCGAGGCGGTCGTGAACCGGGTCGCGACCCGCGTCGAGGAGCAGCGGGCGGCCGTGGGTGACGCCGAGCGTCAACTCGCCGAGGTGGAGGGGCAGGCCGAGGACCTCGCGTCGCAGTTCGGGGACCGGATCGCGCGTCTGTACATGCAGGGGCCGGATCTCACGTTGGAGGCCTTCTTGTCGTCCTCGGGGGCAGAGGAGGCGATCGCGCGGACCACGATGCTCGAACGGGTCACGCACGGGGACCAGATCGACCTCGAACACCTCGGTGCGGCCGCGACCCGTGTCGACGCCCAGCGGGAGCGCCTCGTCGTCGAGGAGGAGCGCCTCGCCGACCTCCTCGAGGAACAGGAGGCCCTCCTCGCCGACGCCGAGGAGCTGCGGGCCTCACGCGCGCTCGCCGCCGCCGACGCGCGGGAACGTGCCGAGACCCTGGCGTCGCAGCACGACGACCTGGAGGACGAGGAGGCCGACCTCAAGGCCCGGATCCAGGAGCACGAGGAGGAGCAGCGCCGCCAGGCCCGGGCCGCCGAGCGCAGGCAGGCGGCGTCGTCGCCGACCCCGAGCGCCGGTTCGGGTGGGTTCGCCTGGCCGATGTGCGCCCCGGTCACCAGCGGGTACGGACCACGTTGGGGTCGGATGCACCGTGGCATCGACTTCGGGGCACCGACGGGGACCCCGATCGCCGCCTCACGGGCCGGCACCGTGATCTCGGCCGGGTGGCAAGGCGGGTACGGCAACCTCGTCCTCATCGACCATCACAACGGTGTCATCACCGCCTACGCCCACCTGAGCCGGTTCGCGGTCGGTTCGGGGCAGTCGGTCTCGCAGGGGCAGGTCATCGGGCACGTCGGCTCGACGGGGAACTCCACCGGACCACACCTGCACTTCGAGACGCGGGTGAACGGCTCGGCGGTGAACCCCAGGCAGTACCTGTCCGGCTCGCCCTGCTGAGACCGCCCCACACCCGTGCGTATGGCGTCCGGGGCGCGCCGCGATGTGCGGCCCTCGCGCCGCCGCGGCGGACCGTCGCCGACCTCGTACGCTCACGGCGATGACCGACCACCACGATCGTTACGAGCAACTCGCCGTCTCGCACGTCCTCGGCGGTCTCGACGCCTCGGACGCGGCGGCGTTCCGCTCGCACCTGCTCGGATGCCGGGGGTGTCGGGCGCGGGTCGCCGAGCTGCGGGGGATCGCCGCCGACCTCGAGGTGGCCGAGCGCGAGGAACGGGCGAAGCGTCCGGTGCGCACCGAGGCCCGACCACAGGAGCCGCACGCCGTCGCGGAACGAGGGTCGGCGGGGATCACCGTGCGACACGTCACGATCGCCACGATCGTGGTGATCCTGTTCGCCTCCGCGATGGGGTTCTGGAACCTGCACCTGCGCACCACGACGACGGGGTACCTCGCCGCCGTCGAGGCGCAGGGCGACGTCCTCGAAGGGTTGGCGCGCGGGGTCGCGATCGAGCCGGAGCTGGGCGACGGGGTGACCGGGCTCGTCTCCACCGACGGTGATCAGGTGTGGGTGACCCTGGCCGGGATCTCCCCCCTCGATGACGACGAGCGCCTCACCGCGTGGTTGCTCGGGGGCGACGACGGGCCGCGCCGGCAGGTGCTGGGAGCCTCCGGGGGGCTCGCCGGAGGCGCGGTGGCGTTCGGCCTCGAGACCCAGGGCGCACGGGAGCTGGTGATCACCCGGGGGCCGGGCGGCGACGTCGAAGACGGCGCGCGGGTCCTCTCGGCACGGATCCGCGTCAACGGCTGACCGAAGCGGCGGGACCTGCCGACCGAGGTGCCCCGGTCACGCCGGCCGGGTCACGCCTCACCGCCGCGGTCGGCTGTCCTGGCCGTGCTCGGGCTCCCGGTCCTCGGGGTCCTCGTCGAAGTAGTCCAGACGGTCCAGCGGCATCACCACCGAGGACAGCACGTTCATCAGGTGGGCCACGATCCGTTTCAGGTAGCGCAACGCCAGGGCGCGCGCGACCGACTCGCTGTCCTCGTCGTCGCCGCGCACCAGCGCCGAGACCTGTGCGTCGAAGCGGTCCAGCAGCGCGTCCCCCTCGGCGAGCATCGACCGGGCCCGGGAATTGTCCCGAGCGGCGAACACCTCACTGGTCGCGGTGAGGTACGCGGCGATCTCGTCCCGCAACGTCGCCCAGTTGGCGTGGGCGTCCAGACGTGCGCCGTCCCGGGCGAGGTCGAGGAGGTTCTTCGCGTAGTCCCCGACGCGTTCGATGTCCTTGACGATCGACATGTAGACCAGCAGCGCCGGGGTGTCGAGGGCGCCGACGACGCTGGCGTGGACGACGAGTTCACGGCGGATGGAACGCTCACCCTGGTTGACCTTGCGGTCGATGGCGAGCACGCGTGGTCCGGCCTCGGCGACGTCGTCGGTGCCCAGCAGGGCGCCCATCGCCAGCAGGAACGCGTCGTGGTCGTGGGCCAGCATCTCCGCGATGACCTCTTCGATGTGATCGAGCCGGTCGTCGCTGCCGGCGACCCGTCGCAGGAAGCTGAAGGCCATCACGGTCTCCTCGTGTCGGGGTGTCGGGTGGTCAGGGAGGTGGGTCGGGTGCTCCGGGTACGGGGGGAGGGGTTCAGTCCAGGAGGAAGACCCCGAGGGCCGGGATGACCAGGAACAGGCCGCCGACGTAGACGGCGACCAGGATGCGGCGCTTGGTGGCCGCCGCGGCGATGTGTTCGGCGATCCGGACTGGGATCCATCGCACCGCCGGGACGGGGTAGACGACGGCGAGGGCGGTGACGTTGAACAACGTGTGCACCAGCGCGATCGCCAACCCTTCGGGGCGCACGACGGCCAACGAGGCCAGCAGTGCAGTGATGGTGGTGCCCACGTTCGCCCCGAGCGTGATCGGGTAGGCGTTCCGCAGCGTGAGGATCCCCGCGGCGACCAGGGGGACCAGAATCGAGGTGGTGATCGTCGACGACTGCACCGCCA
>SLDB01000175.1 GCA_007125475.1 Nitriliruptoraceae bacterium
ACCGCGTCCGCGTGGAGGCCTGCGTGGTCCCCGGGCTTCCGGGGCTGCGCGTGGTCGGGCTCCCCGACGCCGCGGTCCGGGAGTCCGGTGACCGTGTGCGCACCGCCCTGCAACGCCGGGGGTACCGCTGGCCCGGTGAGCGGATCGTGGTGAACCTCGCCCCAGCCGACCTGCCGAAGGTGGGGTCGGGGTTCGACCTCGCGTTGGCGGTCAGCCTCCTGGCGGCGACCGGTCAGGTCCCGGCGCCGGTGGACCATCAGGTGTGGGCGTGCGGGGAGCTCGGACTCGACGGGGGGGTCCGTGGTGTCGCCGACGTGCTGGCGATCACCCGGGGCGCGGCCGAGCTCGGCGCCCGGAAGCTGCTCGTCCCCCGCGTGGGTGCCGGTGACGCCGCGCTCGTCGCCGGGGTGGAGACGATCGGGGTCTCCGACATCGACGAGGTCGTCACCGTCCTCCGCGGCGCGGGTGAACCACCCCCGGTCCCGCCGTCACCGACGGCCCCGCACCGGCCCGTGCCGGACCTCGCCGACGTGCGCGGCCAGCCGGTGGCGCGTCGTGCCGTGGAGATCGCCGCCGCCGGTGGTCACCACCTGCTGCTCAGCGGCCCGCCGGGGTGCGGCAAGACGATGCTGGCGCACCGACTCCGCGGAGTGCTCCCGCCGCTCGACGCCGACACCGCGATCGAGGTCGCCACGCTCCACGCTCTCGCCGGTGAGCGGCACCCCGACGAACCGGTGTCGTTGGCTCCGCCGCTGCGTGAGCCACACCACCACGCGACGGTCGCGGCCCTCGTCGGTGGTGGGTCGGGTACCCCCCGCCCCGGCGAGGTCTCGCTTGCCCACGGTGGGGTGCTCCTCCTCGACGAGCTCCTCGAGGTGGCCCGACCGACCCTCGACGCCCTCCGGCAACCACTCGAGCGCGGCGAGGTCGTCCTCACCCGGGCGCGTTCGCGCGTTCGCTACCCGGCGGCGACCCAGCTCGTCGCCGCGACGAACCCGTGTCCGTGCGGGTACCTGGGCAGCAGGCGGCGCGAATGCCGTTGCCGACCGGATCAGGTCGCGCGGTACCGCTCACGCCTCTCCGGTCCCCTCGCCGACCGACTCGATCTCCAGGTCGAGTTGCGTGAGGTCGATCGACAGCGGCTGACGGGGGCGCCAGACAGTGATGCCTCCCACGTCGTCGCCGCACGGGTGGCGGCGGCCCGGGACCTCGCCTACCGGCGCTGGGGGAGTCGTCGACCGAACCGGGACGTCGATGGCCAGGCGGTGAGGGGCACCGCCTCGACGAGGTCGGTGCGCCGCCTCACCGCGGCGGTCGACATCGTCGGTGGCTCGGCCCGCGCCTTCGACCGGGCGCTCCGCGTCGCGCGCACCGTCGCGGACCTGGACGGGGACGACGTCGTCTCCGACACCCACGTCGACGAGGCGGTGGCCTACCGCCTCACGACATCGCCGGTGGACCGGTGAGCCCGGACGCGGCACTGGTGCGGGCGTGCGCCGAGGTCGCCGCGGACGGCACCGATCCGTACCTCCTCGCCCGGATCCTGGCGTTCGCGGTACGGCCACGTCGGGGGCCGGACGCCCTGCGACGCCGCCTCCTCGAGGCAGGGGTCGCCGACGCGGGTGGTGCGGCGTCGGCGTTGGGCAGGGCGGCCACCGAGGTCGATGCCGACGACCACCGGGCCGCGACCCCGATCGCGCGCCGCTGGGCCGGGCTCGGGTGCCGCGTCGCCCTCGTCGGTGACCCGTCCTACCCCGTGCGCCTCGCCGAGGGCTTCCCCCTCGCCGACGCTCCGGTGTGGTGGGTGTGGCGCGGCTGCGGTGAGGAGCACCGGCCCCACGTCGCGATCGTCGGCTCACGCCGCGCCACGGCGTACGGGGAGGGGATCGCGGCGTGGCTCGCCGACGCCGTCGCCGACGCCGGTGGTCGGGTCGTCTCCGGTGGTGCCGTCGGGATCGATGCGGCGGCGCACCGGGCGGCGGCCGCCGCCACCGGCGGCACCACGGTGGTCCTCGGGTGCGGACACGCTGTCGGGTATCCGCGCCCGCACGCCCGGCGGGATGGGTTGTTCGACGAGGTCCTGCGGCAGGGCGGGGCGATCGCCTCCGAGCTCCTCCCCGAGGAGCCGCCCCGTCCGGGCGCGGTCCGTGCGCGCAACCGTCTCGTCGCCGGGATCGCCGACTGCGTGGTGGTCGTGGAAGGCGGTGAACGGTCGGGATCCCTCCTCACCGCCTCGGCAGCCGCCGAGCGGGGTCGGCCCGTCCTCGCCGTCCCCGGCGACGTCCGGGCACCGGGGTCACAGGCCCCGCACCGCCTCATCGCCGAAGGTGCGCACCCCTGCACCCATCCCCGTGACCTGCTGGAGGTCCTCGGAGAGCGGGCGGGGCGTGGGTCGGGGCGCGTCGACCGGGGTCCGGTCAGCGCGGACGGGCTCCCGCCTCCGGTCGGGCGTGTGCTCGGTGAGCGCTGGCCCCGGGCCATCGCCGTCGACGACCTCGCGGAGGCGACCGGGATCGCGGTGGGGTCGCTGCTGGCGGCGATCACCCGGGCAGAGGTCGCCGGTGCGGTCACCACCGACGTGGAGGGCGTGCGGCTGCGCCGTGCCCCTGCGGATCCGGACCGGTAGCGGCCGGGGGTCCGGCCTGACCTTGTGCACAATACTTGACACGGCACTACCCACGCATCAGGCTCCACGGACGTGAAGAACAACCCCGCTCCGGCGTCGTCGCCGCGCCCCCGCGCGGGGGCCGTCGAGCCGCTCGGTGATCCGTTCCCGGCGCCGTGGCGAGCGGCGGTCGACGACCTGGTGCGTCACGTCGCCCACGAGCGCGGGCGGCGGGCCAACACGGTCGCCGCCTACCGCCGTGACGCCGAGGATCTGGCCCGGACGTGTGCCGGGTGGGGGATCGATGACCCCGACGAGGTCGGCGTCGCCACGCTCCGCAGGTACCTCGCCGACCTCGCCGCCGGTGGTGCGGCCAGGAGCACGGCCGCCCGGCGGGCCTCGACGTTCCGGACGTGGTTCGCCCTCCTCGAACGAACCGGCGCCGTCGCGGCCGACCCGGCCCGCCTGCTGGTGTCGCCGAAGCGCGGCCAGTACCTGCCCCGGGTGCTCCGACCCGACCAGGTCGAACGCCTCATCGAGTTCGTCGACACCACCACCGCCACGGGGATCCGGGACCGGGCGCTGCTGGAGGTGCTGTACGGCACCGGTGCCCGAGTCGGTGAGGTCTCGGCGCTGGACCTCGCGGCCCTCGACCGGCACCAGCGCCTCCTCCGCCTCGACGGCAAAGGGGGGCGGCAACGGCTGGTGCCGTACGGCGAACCGGCCGGCGACGCCCTTCAGGCGTACCTCGTGGGGGCACGCGGCGCCCTCGCCGGAGCCCTCGCCACCGACGCGGTGTTCCTCAACCGCCGCGGGGCTCGCCTGGGCGTCCGCGACATCCGTAGCGTCGTGGAGCGCACCGCCGTCGCCGCCGGCCTGGGACACGTCACCCCGCACACCCTCCGCCACTCCTACGCCACCCACCTCATCGAGCACGGCGCCGACGTCCGCCAGGTGCAGGAGCTCCTCGGACACGCCTCGCTGGCGACCACCCAGCGCTACACCCACCTCTCCCGCGGACGTCTGCGGGAGGCGCACCATGCCGCCCACCCCCGGGCACGGGCGGCGAGCACCGTCGGCTCCGGCCGCGTGCGGCCGTGAGGTGGGGGGTAGCATGTCGCGGGTCGCAGGACGGCAACCGGGTTCGATGTCGATGAGGGGTGGCGGGTCGATGCGTACCGAGGCCGGCGTCGAGGACGAGGTCCTCGCGCTGTGGGAGCGGTACCGACTGCACCACGAACCGGACGTCCGCGAGCGACTCATCCTGCACTACGCCCCGCTCGTCAAGTACGTCGCCGGGCGTGTCGGTGTCGGGATGCCGGCAAGCGTCGACCACGCCGACCTGGTCTCCTACGGGATCTTCGGGTTGATGGACGCGATCGAGAAGTTCGATCCGCTGAAGGGCTTCAAGTTCGAGACGTACGCCATCACCCGGATCCGCGGCGCGATCATCGACGAGCTGCGGTCGGTCGACTGGGTCCCACGCTCGGTGCGCTCCCGCGCACGGCAGCTGGAGGCCGCGATGCAGCGGCTGGAGTCCGAGTTGCACCGCAGCCCCACCGACGAGGAGATCACCGCCGAGCTCGGGTGGACGATCGACGAGCTGCACGACACCCTCGCGCGGATCTCGATGACGTCGATCGCCGCGCTCGACGAGGTCCTCGACGTCGGTGACGGTGACCACATCACGCTCGTCGACACCCTCCAGGACCTCAACGTCACCCTCCCGGAGGACTCGCTGGACCGGGAGGAGTCGCGACGGCTGCTGCGCGACACCCTCGAACGGCTCACCGAGCGCGAGCAGACCGTGATCGGGCTGTACTACTTCGAGGGGATGACGCTGGCGCAGATCGGTGACGTCCTCGGTGTGACCGAATCACGGGTGTCGCAGATCCACACCAAGGCGGTGCTCAGCCTCCGCGCGAAGCTGCCGCACTGATCACCGCCGCGCCCTGCGCCGCCGTGGCGGGTGGGCACGCACGACCGCGCCCGGTCCACAGGGCGGGTGCGTGACCGGGCCGGACCTCCGCCGCCGGCCGTAGCCTCGTCACCGCCACCGGGGGCGGGGGAGGGCGCGGCGATGCGCGCGCGAGGTCGGACCGACG
>SLDB01000165.1 GCA_007125475.1 Nitriliruptoraceae bacterium
CGTCGGTGAGGCGGTCGATGTCGAGCGCCTCACCGACGCGCAGCAGGGCATCGACGATCTCGGCGTCGGACCGCCCCGGCCCGGTGACCCGGCGCACGGCGGCGACGTCGGGGGTGAGCGTGAGGTCGCGGGTGGAGGCCAGGAAGCGGGCGAGCGCCGGCTCGACGAGGTCGTCGACGAGCCAGCGGGTGTGCGCGATCCGGGCCCGGCGCTGTTCGAGCGTCCCCAACTCACTGACCCCGTCCAGGATCACCTCGGCGACCTGTGCGTGCGCGTCGGCGATGTCCTCCAGCGACGACACGGTGGGGTCGCTGATCACGACACGGGTCAGCGTCGCGAGGAGCTCCTCGACGGGGGACTCGAGTTCGCGGACCCGGGCCGGCTCCTGGGTGGCGTCGAGGACGTCGAGGTACCCCCACCACCGGTCGGCGTCGATGACGAGGCGCACCGCCTGGAAGGCGTGCACGACGTCGGCGAGTTCGCGGTCGAGCTCGCCGGCGAGTTGCGCAGCGAACGTCACGCCCATGCGGTCGACGACGTCGTTGGCGAGCCTGGTCGCGATGAGTTCACGGCGCAGGCGGTGCTGGGTGATGAGGTCACCGAATCGTTCACGCACCCGGGGGAGGAACGACGCCTCCAACGCACTGTGGCACAACGGGGAGTCGGGGACCTCCGAGTCGAGGAGGACTTCCTTGAGGTCGCGTTTCGCCCACGCCACCAGCGTGCCGAGCTCCGGGCGCGTCAGGCCGCCACCGGCCTCGCCCCGGCGGGTGAGCTCGTCCTCGTCAGGGAGGACCTCGACGTCGCGGTCGAGGTCGGACTGCTCTTCGAGACGGCGCAGCAGCGCCTCGTAGGCATCGAGGAGCCCGGGGCTGCGTGACGACTCACGGGAGATCGCCGCGGCCTGACGGTCGACGGTGTTGAGGACCTCGTCGACGACGTCGTCGGTGAGGTCGGCCAGCACGGTGTTGCGGTCGTCCCGGTCGAGGTCGCCGCGCTGCTCGGCGATCCGCAGCAGGATCTTCAGGTTCACCTCGAGGTCGGAGGTGGCGACGCCAGCGGCGTTGTCCACCGCGTCCTGGTTGAGGTGGCAGCCTCGCCGGGCCAGTTCGACGCGCCCACGCTGGGTGATGAAGAGGTTCGCACCCTCGCCGAGGACACGCGCCCGGACCTGGGTGGCGTCGATGCGCAACTCGTCGTTGGTGCGGTCGCCGACGTCTTCGTGGCGCTCTTCGGAGGCCTTGACGTAGGTGCCGATCCCTCCGGCGAACAGCAGGTCGACCGGCGCCCGGAGCACCGCCTGGATCAGCTCGGGCGGGGTGAGCGAGTCGGCGTCGGTGCGCAGCACGGCCCGGACCGCGTCGTTCAGCGTCACGCTCCGGGCCGAACGGTCGACGATCATCCCGCCCTCGGAGAGCACCCCGCGGTCGTAGTCCGCCCACGATGACCGTGGCAGCTCGAAGAGCCGCTTGCGCTCGTCGAACGAGGCCTCGGGATCCGGGTCGGGGTCGAGGAAGATGTGCCGGTGGTCGAACGCCGCCACCAGGCGTGCGGTACGGGTACGCAGCAGACCGTTGCCGAACACGTCCCCGGACATGTCGCCGACCCCGGCGATCGTCACCGGTTCGGCGTCGACGTCGAGGCCCAGCTCGCGGAAATGGCGCCGGACGGCGACCCACGCACCCCGGGCGGTCACGCCGAGCCCCTTGTGGTCGTAGCCCTGGGAGCCACCGGAGGCGAAGGCGTCACCGAGCCAGAATCCGTACTCCTCGGCGAGCTCGTTCGCGGTGTCGGAGAACGTCGCGGTGCCACGGTCGGCGGCGACGACGAGGTAGGGGTCGTCGCCGTCGCGGCGCACGACCTCGGGTGGCGGGGTGATCGTGTCGCCGTCGAGGTCGTCGGTGACGTCGAGGAGTCCGCGGACGAAGGTGACGTACTGGCGACGGACCTCGGCGCGGAGCTGTTCGGGGTCGCCGGGTTCGTGCGTCACGACGAACCCGCCCTTGGCACCGGTCGGCACGATCACCGAGTTCTTCAGCACCTGGGCCTTCATCAGGTCCAGCACCTCGGTCCGTACGTCGTCGCGGCGGTCGGACCACCGCAGGCCTCCGCGGGCGACGGCGCCGGCACGCAGGTGCACCCCCTCCACCCGGGGGGAGTGCACGAAGATCTCGCGGTACGGCAGTGGACGCGCCACACCGGGGATCCGCGACGGGTCGATCTTCAGCGCGATGTAGGGCTCGCCGTCCTCACCGACGGCGTCGCTGCGGAACGCGTTGGTGCGCAACGTCGCGTCGACGAGGTACAGCAGCCCACGCAGCACCCGGTCGTGGTCGAGCCGCTCGAGGCGGTTGAGGTCGGCCAGCAGTTGGCCGCGGGTCTCGTCGGCAAGGGCGTCGTCACTCACCGCCGGGTCGAAGCGGGCGTGGAAGTACCCGAGGAGCCCGCGGACGATCTCCGGGTGCTGGGAGAAGATCCCCTGGACGTACGCCGCGGTGAACCGTGAGCCCAGCTGGCGACGCAGGCGACGGTAGGTTCGGAGCACCGCCACGTCGTGCCAGGGCAACCCGGCGACCACGACGAGCTGATTGAGGGTGTCGACCTCGAGGTGGCCGTGCCAGGCGGCCAGGATGGCGCCCGTCACGCGCTCGGTGTCGTGCTCGGGGTCGACGTGCTCGGAGCGGACCCCGAAGTCGTGGAGGGTGAGGTTCGGACCGTCGTCGGTGGCGAGTCGGTGGGGGTACTCGTCGACGACGAGGAGGCCGAGGCTCTCGAGGATCGGCAGGAACGCGGAGAGCTCCAGCGGCGCGCCACGCTTGGCGGCGGCGAGTCGCAGTGGCGCCGCCGCCTGGGAGGTGTCGGTGCCCAGCGCCAGGACCAGGCCCTCCTCACCGCTGGCGGCCCGCTCGAGGAGGAGGACGTCGTCGACCGCCTCATCGGGTTCGTTCCTGTCGCGGTAGCTGACGGGGAGCTCGTCGACGAGGCGCGCCGCACGACGCCGCGTGGTGTCCTCGATGCCGTCGACCGCGTTCAGGTGCCGGCGGGCGGTGTCCTCCCACGGCGCGGCGAGGCCGATGACCGCGGCCGACAGCTCGTCGACGCTGACGTCCGTGGTGCCGGGTCCGGGCCGGACCAGGAATCGCGCCAGGACCTCACGACGGTCGGTGACCGAGAGCTCGGTGTCGAGCCAGTGCGCGTCGAACCGCGCCGTCAGCAGCGACTCGATCCGGGTGCGCAGCGTCGCGTTCCAGCGGTCCCGGGGGATCGCCACCAGCACGGAGACGTCCTCGTCGTCACCGTGGGGCCGGAGGAGGAGGCGGACGTCGCGGTACTCCTCGGCCTGGTAGAGCGTGGTGAGGAGGTTGCGGAGCGCGGTGTCATCGCACCGGAGCAACTCATCCTTCGGGACCGCCTCGAACAGCGACGTGAGGACGACGGCGTCGTGCGAGCCGGCCACGACGTCCTCGGTCTCGAACACCCGGTTCAGGCGGTGGCGCAGCAGTGAGATGCTCATCGCCGGCTCGGTGATGCCCTTGCGGGTGAACAACACGGCGACCAGGACGCGTCCACCGTACGGCGAGGCGATGTCGAAGAGCTCGACCGGTGAGCGACGCTGCACGGTCGACAGGGCCCGGCTCCGCCGGTGCTCGAGCCACCCGCCGCCGCCGGTGCCGTCGGGGAGGTCCAGTCGGGACCGATACCGCGGCTCGAGGAGGCCGAAGGTGGCGCCATCGGTGTCCTCGAGCCCGAGGAGGACCACGTTGTCGTCGAGGAGCCACGTCAGCAGTGAAGCCACGTCCTCGGCTTCGTTGTCCTTGGCCTCGCGCAGTGCCGTGGCGAGCTTGCGGAGACGGGTGTGCATCGGTGCGAAGGCGTCGGTGACGTCACGGACCTCCTCGATCCGCCGGTGCAGCGACGTGACGAGGCGATCCTCGTCGAGGTCGGTGACCTCGACCTCGAACTGCACCACCGAGTCCCGGTGTTCGGCGTGGCGTGCCGGACCGACGCTGCGGATCCGGCCGTCCGGTCCCCGTTCGACCCCGACGATCGGGTGGAACGCCCCGTGGATCTCGCAACCGGCGGTCTGCACCTGGGCCCGGACGGTGGAGAGCAGGAACGGCCGGTCCTCGCTCACCACCTCGACGATCGCGACCTCCTCGCGGGTCGGCGTGGGGGAGCGGTGGCGGATCTGGATACGGGCTTCGCCCTCACGCCGGCCGTCGATGGCGTCGAAGATCTCCCGGAGCCGCTCGGCGACCGTCTCGGGGGAGAGGACCAGCAGGTGCGCCGGTGCGCGTCGCAGCGCGGCCCGGGCGAAGTCCTCGAGCGCGGTCTGGCGCGGGTGGGCCGTGGCGGCGACGGCCGTGAGGATCGCGCGGACCTCGTCGTCGGACGGGGCGTCGTCGGACGGGGCGTCGTCGGCGACGTGTCGCGGGTGGTGCTCAGCGGCCACGGAACCTCGTGGGTCGGATCCGGCGAGCATAGGCCGGCTCGGTCGTCCCACGCCGGCAGCCGTGTCAGGAGCCCGTCACCTCGGGGTGCTCCGTCGACGCTGTTCGTCGCGCGAGGGAACGCCGGGGGGCCGCCGCCGGTGGGGCAGCGGCGACGTGGTCAGCCCTGCAGCTGGCCGAGGCGCCGGGCCATCCCGGACTTGCGGTTCGCCGCCGTGTTGCGGTGGATGA